>JABSOG010000727.1 GCA_013216025.1 Algicola sp.
AACCTGGGCAGCGATGGCAGTATGGTCAAGCTGGGCAGCGATGGCAGCATGGTCAAGTTGGGCAGCGATGGCAGCATGGTCAAGCTGGAGAGCCAAGGCAGCATGGTAAAGCTGGAAAGCCAAGGCAGCATGGTAAAGCTGGAAAGCCAAGGCAGTATGGTAAAACTGGACTATTCTGCCAACAATCTGGTTGCACTAGAAATAAACGAAAGCACGGCAAGCTTACTCAGAGGCTCGCCGCAAATTTTGAGTGTTGAGCTTGATGAAAAACGTCAATTGTTGAGTATTGATGACAACCGTGCGAGCGATCTTTCAATCACGCAAGTGACGCCTTATGCGGTTAGTCAGTCACAAGCCGACCAGTTGCAATTACAGCCGGGCATCAAGGTCTGTGTCATCGATTCGGGTTTGGATAATGCCAACCCTGATTTTGATTACAGCATGATCACCGGTAGCGGTTGGTGGGGTATTGACCGTGATTCACACGGTACTCATTTGGCAGGTATTATTGCCGCGATGGATAATGGCATAGGGGTTAAAGGCATAGCACCCAGTATATCAATGCACATAGTTAAAGTGTTCGATGCTGCCGGTTGGGCCTATTCATCCGACTTGACCGCAGCTATCGATGAATGTTCCGATGCAGGTGCAAATATCCTCTCTATGAGCTTCGGCGGCAAAAGGGTCAGTCCAATAGAGAAAATCGCTATCGAAAGGTTCGTCAGTCAAGGCGGGCTGGCCATCGCCGCAGCGGGTAACGAAGGGGGCAATGCCCGCTATTACCCTGCCGGTTATCGCGCAGTAATGATGGTTGGTGCCAACGATGCCGATAAGCAGGTTGCCAGTTTCTCGCAGCACCCACACTGTACCCCTGATGTCTTTGACCGTGGCGAAAATTGCGTAGAGGTCACCGCAGCGGGTGTCGATTATTTTTCTACCTTGCCTACACTAGCTTCTTTGTCATTGGCAGGTGCTGAGTATAAAGCGGGATATTCAGCACAAAGCTTTGTAGACGGTGAAGCACTACGGACTTTAAGTATCTCAAAATCAGGCGAAGATTTCATTCAAGGTGCAACCTATTTCATCGACGGTAGTCAGCCCATTGATGAACAAACCTATGCACAGGCCGATGGTCGAATCTGTGTCATTGACCGCAAAAAATTGGGGGTTAGCCAGATGATAAGGCAGTGTCAAAACAATGGCGCGTTGGCCGCTGTGGTCATTAATAACGAACCCGGTCTGTTTGACGCAAGTCTGAACAACGACTACGACATCACGATTGCGGTTGTAACGGCCAAACTTGAAGATCGTGCTACCTGGATAAACGCATCAAATGCAACCATTACAATCGCTAATTCGCCCTACGGTATTAAAAGCGGCACTTCAATGGCGGCACCAGTGGTTGCGGCAGTCGCAGCCTTGGTGTGGTCGAACTTTCCTCATTGCAAAGCAGCCGAAATTCGCAAAGTGTTAAGATTCACCGCCGCAGACATTGGTCCACAGGGCAAAGATAACGCCTCTGGTTACGGTTCGGTCAGAGCCAAAAATGCGTATGATCACATCGATAAAAACGGCTGTGCAGTGACTAACTAGTTAACGTCCAGAAACGCGGCAAGGATGCTGCGCCTGTGGCGCCATTTATCCCTGTATTTGCCACACCCTGTTATTTTAGACTATACTCGACACCATCAAAATAACAGAACCAAGATAACCCCATGAATTCACCGCAAAAGCCTCGCAGCCCTCATTTTGTGTTGCTGTCAGCCTTGCTGCTAACTTTGTTACTTCCTGCACCATTACTGGCCAGAAAAGCGGTATATCAATTTGACAATATCACCACCAAACAGGGTTTGGGCAGCGCAATGGTGTCAAAAATATTGCAAGACCAACAAGGTTATCTTTGGGTTGCCACTCAATTTGGCTTGTTTCGCTATGACGGCTATGATTTTAAGCCGTTCGAGCATGACTCGCAAAACCCCACCAGTTTACCCGCCAATCGGATCCAAACCCTTTATCAGGATAGCCAGAACGTGCTTTGGATTGGCAGCGTAGGCGGTGGATTGGCGCAATACCACCCTCAAACCGAAACCTTTACTCGCTTTACCCATCAACCAGATAACCGGGACAGTATCAGCAACAATAACGTGATGGCGATCAGCGAAAGTCAAAACGGACAATTGTGGATAGCTACTCATGGCGGCGGCCTCAATCGCTTTGATCGCAGTAGCAAAACATTCCACCGTTTTCGCCATGCGCCCAATGACCCCTCCAGCTTGAGTGACGACAACGTTTACACTGTAATAGAAGACAGTCAAGGCAAGGTCTGGGCAGGTACCCGCGACGGCGGGCTTAACCGATTGGACACCAAAACCGGCAAGTTCACTCGTTTTGTACACAACCCTGATGATCCCGGCAGTTTGCGACACAATAAAGTCTATAGCCTGCTCGAAGATAGCCATAACAATTTGTGGGTGGGTACCCGAGGCGGCGGTTTAAACCGTTTTGATCGAGCCACGGGATCGTTTGACGTTTTTTTGCATGAGCCCGACAACGTTAACAGCATCAGTGACAACCATGTGATGGCGATATTTGAAGACAGCGCTGGGCGCTTGTGGATTGGCACCGAAAATGGCGGTTTAAACCGCTTTGACTGGCCCAACAACCGCTTTTATCGTTATCAACATAACCCCCAAGACAGCAATAGTCCCGCGTCAAACGATGTTGAATCCATCATCCAGGACCATACAGGATTAATCTGGCTGAGTCTGTTTGGCGGGGGGATCAGCAAATTCGACCCCGCCAGCGCCCGTTTTGGTTATGTCAAACATGAGGCCAATAACCCCAACAGCCTAAGCCAAGGTCAAGTCAATGCACTTTTTAAAGACCAAGCGGGTCGCCTTTGGCTCGGCACAACCTCGGGGTTAGATCAATATGACCCGGCAACAGAGCAATATCAACACTACCAGCACGATCCCAAAAACCCCCAAAGCCTCAGTGCCAACGACGTTAGATCAATATTTGAAGACGCTACTGGCACCTTGTGGCTGGGTACCCTTAGTGGCGGCCTGAACCGCTTTACCCCACAGGATAATACGTTTAGCCACTACCGTCACCTTGATGATGTGCCTACCAGCTTGAGTGATGATTCAGTGCTGGTCATTCACCAAGACAGCTTGGGTAATCTGTGGATTGGCAGCCAAAACGGCTTAAACCGGTATAATCCCCAATCCGACGATTTCACTCGCTTTACTCACGATCCCAACAATGCCGACAGCGTCAGCAATAATGCCATTAACACGCTGTACACCACCAAAGACGGCAAACTGTGGGTCGGCACCAACGGGGGCGGGTTAGACTTGTTTGATCAGCAAACTCAAACATTTACTCATCACACCCATGACTCACGCAAAACCAACAGCTTGAGCAGCAATACGGTATATGCCATGGCCGAAGATCAACAAGGCTTGTTGTGGATTGGCACAAACAACGGACTAAACCGGTTTGATGCCAAACTCGGCACCGCCACCCATTATGGCAAACAACAGGGATTACACAGTGACATGATCACTGCCGTGTTCGTCGATACTGACGGCAATCTGTGGCTTGGTGGCCTTGGCGTCCATTTTTATGATCGTGCCAGCAAAACCTTCAAAAACAAAATTGCCGAACAGGCAGACTGTACAGCAAACCAAGGGTCTTATTTACAGGCCGCAGACGGTAAAATGTATTGGGGTCACAGCAAGGGTTATTGTGCTTTTTACCCCGCAAATACGCTGCGCCAAAGTGTCCCACCCAAAGTGGTACTCACCGATTTTCGTTTGCTGAACAAAAGCGTGCCCATTTTACCTGACCCCCAGTTATCGCCATTACAGAAGGCGCTCAATTCAACCGATGCCATCACCCTGAACCACCATCAAAATGTACTGTCCTTTGAATTTTCTGCGCTGAATTATGACAACCCGGCACTCAATCAATACCAATATCGATTGACAGGTTTTGATCCCAATTGGATTGAAACCGGCAGCGACAATCGCCGGGCTACCTATACCAACCTTGGTGCAGGGCAATACACATTTGAGTTGAAAGGCAGCAACTTTGAAGGGGTTTGGAGCGATACAGTCCGAACCGTACAACTAACCGTTAAAGCAGCTCCTTGGCTGACAGCATGGGCTTATTCACTCTATTTTCTGATGTTGCTCAGCGTTGTCGGGGCTTTCACCCGACAACGCTATCAACGAAGCCAAGCCTTGCTGCTGGCAAAAAATCATGCCGAGCGGGCTAATGTCCAATTGCAACACCTCAATGCCCTCAAAGATGAGTTTTTGGCCAATACCTCTCATGAATTGAGAACCCCGTTAAATGGTATCATTGGCCTGGCCGAATCGCTGCTTGATGGGGTAGCAGGTGAATTGCCCAGCAAGGCCAATCACGACTTGGCAATGGTGGTCACCAGCGGCAGACGACTGGCCAATCTGGTTAACGACATTTTGGATTATTCGCAGCTTAAAAAACAGGCGCTCGATTTACACCCCAAATCGCTGGATTTACACAGTATGGTTGACGTGGTTTTGACATTTCGCA
>JABSOG010000728.1 GCA_013216025.1 Algicola sp.
GCCCACGCCATCAAGGGCTCAGCGCCAATGTATGGCTTTGCCGAGCTGGGCAGCATCGCCGACAAGCTCGAAATTGCCGTCAATAACAACGACCGTGACAATATACAGTCCTTGGCTGAGTCGTTGATTGCACAGATGAATGACATCGTAGCCGGGGCTTAGCTTCGATGGGCTGGCGCGTTTAAAAGATTAAAAGATCTCAACACGGAGGCACGGAGCCACGGAGAAAGAAAGAGAAAATCAAAAGATTAAAATGACTAGACTTGCCAATAACAACATTAAAGTTTATTTGAGGCTGTAAATAAGTTTTTGTCATTTTTCTGTTTTAGTTTGTTTTTTCTTTTCCTCTTTCTTTCTCCGTGGCTCCGTGCCTCCGTGTTAAAGGCTTTTGACCTTAAAGGCCGTAGGCCAACAAAAAAATGGGCCGCACGGCCCCCTCGAAAGAATCAGAGTTTCTCAATCATCTTCACCGCATTACTATTGTGCGGGTTCAACTTAACCGCCATCTTGTAGTTCTGCTTGGCCAATCCATTCTGCCCATCCATCATATATACCTCGGCTAGGCTGTCATACGTATTGGGGCTTTGTGGAAACAAAGTCACGTTGAGTTTTAAAATCTCAATCGCCTTTTTCAGATCCTTTTTACCTGCCGCCCCATAACCCATGGCGTTCAAACGGTCTTCTCTTGCCTGGGCTGCACTGGCATTTTTCGGCTTGTTGGCCCGGTAAGCCTTTAATGCCTGCTTATAGTCCCCTGCCTCAAGCCATTCGCCACCCGACTTGCTGTCGCCATTCAACTTTACAAAATCATAAGTGCTCACTTTACGATCGTCACCACTGACCATCGCCAAATAGGGTTTGTTGTCAGCCGGATTGATGGCATATTTCATTTTGATGCCAAAGAAATCACGCAATAACAAAGTGCCATCACCAATGTGAAACAACTCCGTCGGCTCTGGGCCAAACATATCGGTAAATAAACGCTCATCTTTGGCGTAAATAGGCAACACATCATCTGGCGTCAGTACAGTAAACTGGTAACGTCCCGGGATATTTTTAAGCATTTTCGCGGTCATTGCTTCTTTGCCAGGCAACTCAATGCGCCAATCATGAGCCTTGATAATACTGGCTTTGAGCTTGTTCAGCATCGGCACTCTGATGCCATTGGGGCCATTACCAAACACCGCAATGCCATAACCTTCTGTCATGGTGCCATAAATATGACCGCCGGTGCCAGTGTTGGCCCCACCATGCGAGAAGCTGCCGCGATTGCCTATTGGGTCTGACACAAACCAGCCCAAACCGATACCCATTTTGACTTCAGTTGTGACCAATTTGGCCACCTTAGTTGAGATCACCTTGGTTGGTGCGCCTCTTAAGGCATTTTGCATTTCGATGATAAGCGTGGCCATATCGGTCGGATTACTCCACATGCCCGATGGCGCCAGTTGCGGACAAATCGGCAAACCAATCACTTCGCCTTTGCGGTTATGCGCTGTTGCTGCATTAGACAAAAAACCTTTTTGATGTGGCTGCCACATGGTGGTATTTTCAAGCCCCAAAGGTTTAAACAAGTGTTCTTGGGCAATAGCTGCCAGCGACTTACCTAAATGATCTTCAATCGCCACCTGGGCAATCACGTAACCGCCACCACTGTAACGCCATTGACTGCCGGGATTAAAATCAACATCCATGGTACGGGTGCCGGGGATTGGCCCGCCCTTTAACACATCAACCAACGAAGGGATTGTTTGACCAAGATAAAAATCCTTAAAACCATGCATTGTGGTACCCGCGGTATGGCTGAGCAGATGACGCAGGGTAATGGTTGTCGATTGGGTGAATTCATTGTCTGGCAACTGCCAGCTTTTAAGATAGAGAGCAACGGGTTTGTCCAAATCAATCAGTCCTTTTTCAGCCAAAATAGCAAACACAGTGGCAGTGATGGCCTTGCTTATCGACGCCGTTGAAAAACTGGTTTGAGCATCAATCGCCGTTTTGGTTTTGGCGTTTTTAACCCCCCAGGTTTTGGTCCAACTGATTTTGTAATCTTCAATAACCGCCACACTCAGCCCTAGCAAACCGCTTTTGGCCATGGCTTGTTCAACTGTCACGGTCAACCCATCACCGGCATCAATGTGGCTGATGGCCAATTGCATTTTATCAACTGGTTGCGCCGCAATAGTGGATGTCGTGGTAAAAGTACTCATCACTAAACAGCTAATGCCGAGTAAATTTTTAAGCTTATTCTTAAAGATTGTCATAGTGTTAACCTTTTTGATTGTTCAGATAGTTTCAGTGAGATCACAGTACAGAATAAACAGCCTTGCCTTGTCTATTTTTACCCAAACAGCTCAAACGGTTGACCAAACTGCTCAAAACGCTGGCGACCCAAACCCCTATTTTGCTATACTAGCGCGCAATTAAAGGCGACAACGCCGGTTTTGAAAAAACGAGTAGATATGAGTGCGACAGTAACCGATACCATCAAACAAGACTTAGCCCACCAAATTCAAACTCAGGGCGAATTGCCCTTTAAACTGACTTTGGGTGCAATCGCCAAACACTACAACGTCAGCCTGACCCCAGTACGGCAGGTGGTTGAAGACTTGGTTGAGCAACAAATGCTGATCAGAAAACCCAACGGTCGGTTGGAACGTGCGAAGCAGCCAAGTCTCGAAGTCAGCGCTGCCGCCGCCAAAACCCCAGAAAAACCGGTCAACCTCAATTCAGATCTCGACCAACTGCTCACCAACTACATCGTTCAGTTGAGCTTGAAAAACCACGAAGAATACCTGCGCGAAGAAGCCACCGCGAAAAAATACAACACCGGGCGTACCGTGATGCGTCAAGTGTTGTCACGTTTGGCAGGCGCGGGTTTAATTGAACATGTACCTCGTTGCGGCTGGAAAGTACGCACCTTTCGCGAAAAAGACATGCTTGATTATTTAGAGACCCGCGAACTGTTAGAATTAAAAGCGCTTAAACTGGCCCGTCCAAAATTTGTCAAAGAAGAGCTACAAATGCTGCTCGATGGCAACATCCCATCCGATGCCACAGGCGTAGCAGAACTCGACAACGACCTACACGCATACTGGATTGACCGCTGCGACAACTGGTATATTCAGGACTTTTTCAGCCGTCACGGCACATTTTTCACCGCATTATTTGACTACGCGGCCCTAGGCAATGAGATAAAAGCTGAAATGGCACACGAACACCAGGTTGTGCTCGAATGTTTATTGGTTGAAGACTGGGAAGGTGCCGAACGCGGTTTGGTTCAGCATATTCGTGATCAAGTGAGAAACGTGCTTGAAGTGATGTCTGCTTGACCATTTTTTTGGCCTTCGGCGAGGGCGCTACGCGCCCGTAAGGTCAAAAGCCTCAACACGGAGGCACGGAGCCACGGAGGAAAGAAAGAGAAAGGCAAAATCAAAAGAAATATTATTTGAGTTCAATCAAACCCCTAATCCTGTAATCCTTTGCTTTGTCTTTTAATCTTTTCCTCTTTCTTTCTCCGTGCCTCCGTGACTCCGTGTTGAGTGCTTTTAATCTTTTTTTCTCTTAAAATCGATCAACCCGAAAAGCAGAAATATCCACCTGATGAGGTTGACCCAAAACGGTCTCGCTAATCAAATCCGCCGTTACGGCCGCCTGAGTCAATCCCAGATGCTGATGGCCAAAAGCAAATATCACCCGCTCATGCTTGGGCGACCGGCCAATCACTGGCAACGAATCAGGCAATGACGGACGGTGTCCCATCCAGCTGGTTGAACGCTGATTGGTCACATTGGGCAAAATTTCTTTGGCGTGATGAAACAAAATACTGGCTCGTTTGTCATTTTCAGGGGCATTTAATCCCGCCAACTCAACAGTACCCGCCAAACGTAAACCATTTTCCATTGGTGTCATCACAAAAGAACGCTCATAACTGGTGACTGGCCGGGTGAGTTTCACTTTAGGTGTTGGCAACATCAAGTGATACCCGCGCTCGGTTTCTAGCGGCACCGTATGCCCCACGCACTTGGCCAGTGTTTTGGACCATGCACCGCAGGCAATCACAATTTCTTTGGCGACGATATCTTGATTGTTGGTTTTGAGCCTAACGCAATCGGGGTCTCTCAAATCAATCGATACCACATCTTCCTTCAGCACTTGCCCGCCCTTTTGGGTGAAACAATCAGCCAATGATGTCACCAGCTTGTGCGGATCAACACTGTGCGCAGTGTCTGGATAATACAATCCACCATAAATCGACTTGTCTAATGCCGGTTCAAGCTCACGTACTTCATCACCACTGAGCTGCTTTACCTTAACACCGTGGCTTCGCACAAAATCTGCGTGTTTGGCATTTTTCTTTGCCGCCGACTCAGAACTGTAAACGGTTAGCGCCCCGCGTTTAACCATCAATGATGTCAAACCGGTGCGTTTGAGCAATACCTCAAACCGTTCGATAGATGGCCGGTTCAACAACTTAATCGCGTCGATTGATTTGCGGGTATTGTGGGGCATCGCCGCCCAGCCATAGCGCATTAACCAAGGAATCAACTTTGGAAAATACGCCCATTTTATGGTCAATG
>JABSOG010000072.1 GCA_013216025.1 Algicola sp.
GATTGCCAGTTTAATTTTCGGCCCGATACTTCTGTCACTTTATCTGCAGTAGAGAAGCCAGATCCGAAAATTAAATTGGCAATCTCTGATGCTGCTGGACGTTCACCCTCGGCGTATAATCCCTCTTTAACCGCTTTTTCGTAAAGCCGACTGATAGCCAAGCCTTTACCGTCATCTTTAATCACCAATTCAATAAATCCGTCACCTTTAACAGTATCCAAACAAATCGTACCCTGTTCTGTTTTGCCCTTCTCAAGTCTGACGTCCGGCGTTTCTATACCGTGATCTATGGCATTTCTAAAGACGTGCATAAAGATATTGTTCAACATGCCGTGTGCAGATGTTTTAATGTAAACACCGCCGCTGTTCATCTCCATGTCTGGCGTTGGTTTGTTCAATTCGTCAGACAATGATTCCGCCGAGTCCAGAACCGGTTGAATTGCTTCTGCAATGGGTTTGGCATCAAACGAAATCAATGTTGCATAAGTATCTCTGAAGCAGTTTTTCGCTTCTTGAGGCAGCCCATTGAGCTCTAGCTTCTCAATACTGGCCATTAGCTCAGCTACTCGATCTTTGTCAACTGCCGTCATGCCGTCAGAATCTTGCTCAGCTTGTGCATCACGACCCAGTTTATCTACTGCGACATTCTGGTAACGCTGAACGTCAACCTCAGCCAAACGCAACTCCTGCAATAACGCATCCTGATCCCACTGCTTGTCTTCAATCTTGCGCAATTCGTCATAGGTATTTTCGACATTATGAACCGAGTTGGTTATATAGTTAAAGCCAAACGTTCTAGCATTACCTTTAATAGTGTGCATATTTCTAAACAGTGAGGCAATAACATCTGCGTCTTTTTCAACGGTATGTTTGATCAAATCACGACATTCATCAATGAAGCTGAATGCAGAGCTGATGAACTCGTTGAACTTCGCCGCTTCGATGCTGAGTATATGACCGATAATTTCTAATTCACGTTTCTGCTCTTCTGCCTCTGCCTGTAATTCTTTAAGTGCAGTGACATCCCTGACGGTAACCATTATCTTGTCAATTTCTTCATTGAGGATGATGGGATCCCAATCAAGCTCCAATATTTTGGTGGTGTCATTAGGCAGGCTGATGATAATTTCGGTCGCCAACAAATGTGAGTTGAATTCAAACATCATCTCATCTGAACCTAACAACGCCTCAACAGCAGTTGCCACTTGATTACAGCGGTCACTCCCCAGATTGGTATCACTGAACAACAAATCCATAAAGTTACGATTAGCAATTCTATCAGTGTCAAGAATGGCTTCAAGATAGGCTGCGTATTCGTGGTGAATAATGCCACCTTCCATAATGGTGAATAAACCCTGGTGCATATTCTGCATCATGCTGAGAATATCGTTGGTCTTTTCCTGTAAGGCTTCGGTTCTGCTGGCCACTTTATGTTCCAAAGTGCGATTTTGCTCTTCGATGACTTCACGCATCCGAATATTCTTTATGGTGATAACGAGCAAGCGTGCAACAGCAGAGGCAAACTCAAAGTCACTCTCTTCAAAAGTAACATTACCCACTTGGCCATTAAAGTTCATCACACCAATCAGCATATCTTTATCAAGCAATGGTATGCACAACAGGGCCATTGGTGGAGTATCACCTTTGGCATCGACAAAATTCGGATCTTTCGAAGTATCTGAAACAAACACAATTTCCTTGTTCTGTGCCGCACGTCCCAAAACCCCTTCACCCATGGTGAATCTAACCGGCTTGGATTCAAGTCTCATTTTCTTTGGTGGATAGAAACCTTTGACTTCCAGTTCGTTGGATTCATTCATCAAAAACACCGAACCCTGATTAACACCGCAGTGACGATGCATGGTTTTCAATACTTCTTCGAGCGCTTTATTCTGATCCAGCAATACCGCCAGCACTTCACCAATTGAGTTCAATGTGGCCAAGTCGCCCATTTTTTTATTGATGGTACTGCGCATGCTTTCAAAGTTGTTGGCCAATACACCAATTTCATCATTACTAACAACCACAACTTCTGAACTGTAATCGCCTTCAGATATGGTTTCAGCGGCACTGGTCAGTTCATTCAAAGGCTCGGTAATGCGCGTGGCGATTTGCCGGGTGGCAGTATAACCGACAAAGATAGCAAAAAAGCCGACCGCAACCAAAATGGCCATGGTCTGAATAAGCGTTTGTTGGGAGATTTCAGTCTCTTCAGCAAGCAGTTTCTGCATTCGCTGGGTAGAAAACCCGTAACGCAGGAAACCAAGTACTTCTTCGTCCACTTCTATAGGTGCAGCAAATTCATAAACCTCAATGCCGTCAACGGTGAGGATTTTGTTGCTTAATTCAGTTATTGAAGCGGCCCAGACGGTGGTTTCATCATCCAGCGTTTCGCCACCAGATACGGCACCCTCTTCATTGCCCGGCCGGGCATGTACCCAAGGCTGTAAATCGACATCCATAAAGATGCCGTAAATCATGTCAGTATCGTCTCGCACCGTACTTGATACTAAGTCCTGAACCGCAGAAAAGGCATTGTCGTCGACCATACCTTTAAGCGCCTGACTGTTGTTTTTGACCAGCAATCGACCTTTGTCTATCAAGGTAGCCCTGATACTTTCCTCTGACTTATTCAAGGTCTTAGTTGACTGCGAGGTATTCATATATGCTATCAAAGACAACACTACCGCAAAACTGACGATAAATATAAGACTAACTCTTGAGATGAGTTTCTTACGAATACTTACGAATTTCAAAGGCCTGCTCCCACAAAAAGACTCCGCAATACACTGTTAATTCTACAATTGGTGATCGCACAAACACTGCGAACCCGTCCAGATGACACTGGTACCAGACATTGTAGTGAATAATTGGCACTTTGTTTACTAAATCTTTAATTATTTCGACGTTAATTGTTATCAGCTGTAACAAATCCCGCCACCCCTGCTAACATTTAGGTAATTAGTGCGATAATAGTACGGAAATGCGCTCGTTATTTGAAAAAAAAATTTTATTTTTCAATAATATCCAAAATATCTTAGACTGATGCTACATTAGATGAAGTCATGTTAGTGTTTTAAAAAGGTGGAACGACATTTATGTTGATGATGATACTCGGAGTAATAATTGGTGCGGTGATCGTGGGTGGTTATTTGTTCTACAGCCAGAAGGCAAAAGACCAGCAACACGAACAACAAGTACAGGAATATCAACGAGAAAAGGAAAATATGGTCGAAAAGGATCAGTTGTATGCGCTACAATCGCAACTCGATGACCAAAATACATCTATGCAACAACAGCTTGTATCGGCCCAACAGGATGCCGAGCAACAGATTGCGATGATTCAAGGCGAAAAGTCAGCTGTCGAAAACGAAATGTCGATACAGATTGATCAACTGAGCAACCAGAACAATAGTGCTTTGGCCGATGTCAACTCTGGCCTGAGCAAGGTCAAAAAGGACTTGGAAGACTTGCAAGGGTTATTGATCACTTTTGAGCGTTGGCATGAATCACTGAGTCAGTTGATGGAACACAACAGCGTCATGCACAAACAAAATGAGGAATTTTTCAAGATCGTTAAGCAGATTGTTATTCTTGCCCTCAACGCAGCAATAGAAGCGGCCCGAGCCGGTGAATTTGGTCGTGGTTTTGCCGTAGTGGCGGATGAAGTCCGGTCTCTTGCCATGCGTTCACAAGAATTGAGTGAAAGCTATCGCGAAAACCTCAGTAAAAACGATTTTTTGACCACCTCCACTTTCCAAGATATTCAGGCCAGTGGCAAAATGTTGTATACCGAAGTACTCAGCACCACGGCAGTTATTGATGGTTTGCTGTCAAAACACGGATAAGCAGGGATTAAATCATGATTAACCCAGATTTTGAAAAATTGCTTAAAGATAGTTTTATCAATGGCTTTGACATGAGCCTCAAAGATTGCTTGCCCAATGAACAATGGGAGATTAAAGAATTAAGGGAAAACAAGGGCGTAGAGCGCAATGAAGCAGTAGTATTAACCATAAGTTCTCATCTATTTCGGATCATTTATTTTTTCTACTTCACCAATGACGAGAAATGTCAGTCCTTTATTACCAATGGCCTGAATATTAAAAACGAAAACTTGCCTGAATCAAGGGTTTATGACTACCTTTGTGAGGTAGGCAACAGTTTCTTTGGGTCCGTCAAGCGCACATTGGGAAACACCGTCACGAGCCTTGGCATGTCGACACCGAATATCCTCGATAGTTCGAGTTTCAAATACGTCGATGAATTGAAGATTGACAGCAGCGGTTGCGCTGTTGCCGAATTAAACGGGGAACCCCTGTTTTATGCCAGCTATCATATTAGTGCATCGGGAGAATTGAATTTTGCCGTAGCTCAAAACCAAAAAGCCGAAGAAGATGTCGATTCCGGAGAGTTAGAATTCTTTTAACCACTAATTAAATTTGAGGTTGTATGGAAAGCAATAACATTGTCAGTAAAGTCCTTATCCACGAAATCTGCAACGATGCACAAGGATATTTAAAATCCTTTTGCCAACAACAAAACTTGGTTGGATTAAAGGATACCACCAAGAGCATTATGGATATTTTCCATTTGCACACCGATTTGGGCGCCGCATTTTTATGCGAAGGCATTGATGCCGATGGCAACTCCGGCCTTGAAATTGGTACTGAAATAAGAAAAATGAGACCGGAGCTGCCGTTATTTCTGCGCCGTGAAAGTCTAGAAACACCTTTACCAGAACAATACGCCAGTGTTTTTGCTGGTTGTTATACCACAGATAACATGCAACAACTTAAAGAGCTGGTCGAAAGTCACTTGTTCTCTACTTTCTATCCCATGCCGCTTATTCGTGGGATACAAGAGTTGTCCAACGAGGCCTTTCACACCACTATCCGTAACGTCAGGGTTGAATGTGATTCACCCTATATGGTCAAAGATCAAGTGATCTATGGAGAGCTGTTCAGTTTGATCCCCTTGGAGAGCCACTGGTGCCGTGGTTTTATGATGTTGCAAACAACAGAGGCAGAAATGATGTCAATGATTGCTCACGGCAACACTTCTTTGGGTAACGAAGAGCCATCATTCAGGGATGTAAACCATATTCTCAACGAGATTACTAACATGGTATGGGGCGGGATTAAATCACGTTTCTTTGTCAATGACGGCACAGTTGCTGATGATCTTATTGGCAATAAAATACACGTACCAATACTCGTAAATCATGGCCGGAAATTTATTTCTTTCGGCACCACTGAACCTCACTTGTGTTTTAGGTATACTATCCAAAGTGAGACGAATGATAGTCCACCCATTGAAATTTATCAAAAATTGATATTTAATCTTAATTGGCAGCCAGAGTTGTTTAAAGAATGCGAACAGGCAACAGACGATATGGTTGATTCGGGTGAGCTTGAATTCTTTTAGAGTTTTAGTTCAAACATTAATATCTACATTTAATAGCAACAAAAAAGACTAAAGGAGAAATACTATGGCGCAAATACTAGTTGTTGACGATTCTGCAACCGTGCGTAACGAAGTTAGTAGCTTTTTACAACAACAGGGTTTGAACATTGAAACAGCTGTAGACGGCAAAGACGGATTGGACAAACTTAAAAGGGATAATGGCATTAAACTGGTGATTTCAGATGTGAACATGCCTAACATGGATGGATTGACCATGGTAGAAAAAGTCCGCAATGAATTGGGCAATAAGGTAGTCAACATCATTATGTTGACTACCGAAAGTGATCCTCGCATGAAGGAACGGGGCAAAGCGGCAGGTGTAAAAGGATGGATAGTGAAACCATTTAACGGCAATGCTGTGATCGGCGGTATTAAAAAATTGGTTGGTGCTTAATTTTTATCATTTATTAAGGGTTTTAGACATGAAATGGAAATATTTTCTGTCTCTTGGCTTGTGTAGCATACTGGCAACGCCAGTATTGGGCGATAACCTATATGTTTTCGTACCAACAGATGTCAGAGCCAAAGTAATGCAACAAGACATTAGTACAATATGCCCCAATGTTGGGGTAACAGTGTTTGGTCGTGGCAAAGATTTTCGTAAGCAAGTAAAAAAATCACCGCCTGATGCAATTTTATCACTTTTGCCGGTGATTGATCGCAGTAGTGATTTTGAAACGGTAATGCGCGGTGTTCAAAACGGTTTGACAGAAGAGTCGTATGTATTAGTTTCAGTGGACAAAGCGCTGGATCTGGGTCAAATACAGACCAACAAAATTGGTGTTGTTGACCTGCTCGGACGTAAACCTATGGGCGAATTTGTCTCGCAACTATTTCAGGCTGACATCAAGCTGAAAAGGGTGACGAAACAAGAAGATTTGCTGCCACTGTTAACGTTTGGTTCGGTAGACGGTATTTTTGTATCCGAACGCCTGTTCAAACAAATCAAAAACCGATCGAACTTGAATCTGGTCTCGACAACCTTGAATATTAAAGTCGGACTGGTCAGCGCAGCGTTAGCGGGTGCTGAAGCCAAGGAAAAAATTGTAAATTGCCTGAAAAAGTTCAATGCTAAATTAAACGGAACATTAGGAGTTGACCAATGGCGAATTCTATAATTTCTAACTCGGTTAATAAACGCAGGCTCGCGTTTGTTGCACCGACATTGTCACACTGGCGGCAGGTATTTGTTGCATTGTTGCTGTTGGCTTTGCCGACAGCCAGTTTTGCAGAAGATACTGCGCTGATACTGACTGCCCAGGGTAAAGCCTTCTCTGAAGTGGTAAACGGTATCTCGGGTGACTTGGAAGAAGAGCTGAACTTTGAAACGTACATCATTGGCAAAGGCTCGAAAGTCAGTGAAATCGCAGCGCAAATCAAGAAACACAAACCCAAGATCATCATTTTGATTGAAAACAGCTCAATAAAACTGTATGAAAAATATCAAAAAGCAAATCCCGACGCCGATTTTCCACCTAGCGTTGCCGTTGCTGCCCTGTTTGTTGACCGTTTTATTGCCAAGTTGAAAAACGCCACCGGTATTCGTTATGAAATACCTGCGGTAACTAGTATCGTCAACATGCGTTCAGTGTTGTCTGACGAAATCAAAAAAGTGGGTGTTGTCCATCGTAAATGGATGACCAAGCTGATTGAAGAAAATGCTAAGTACTGTCTTTCTGAAGGTATCGAGCTGGTGTCCATTCCTATCCCTAACAAGGACAGTAAATTGCACAAAAAGCTCAGCAGTGGCTTGAAATCACTGATCAACCAAAAAGTTGATGCCATTTGGGTACTTAACGATAACGTCTTGCTCAACCGCAAGATGATTGGTAAAGCTTGGTTGCCAGTCATTGGCAAAGCACGCTTGCCGGTGATAGTGGGTATCAAACCTATGTTGTCAACCAAGTTGAATTTCGGTTCTTTTGCTGTGGTCCCTGACCATTACGCCCTTGGCGTTCAAGCAGCCTCTATTATTGGTGAAATAATGGATGAGGATTGGGAAATAGGCGATCGTGACATCGAACAACCAGTTTCTGTCAAGAAAGTGGTTAATATAACGGTGTTGAATAATAAGAAAGTTAAATATCGGGAAGATCGGCTCAGCGCAATGGACGAGGTCGTTCAATAAAGAGCGCGTAACGCTGGGTCAGAAACAGCATCAATGGTCGCCTCGACATTGATGTCTGTACACTCCCTTGTATTGCAAAAAATAAACAGGAGCAGATGGTTGGTAATGACTGTGAAGCCATTGTATTTATACGCTTTTTGCCATTGTAGCCGCTTGTTTTGGTTCGTTGCATTGATACTGACAACATCAATGCTTTCGTTCAATCTCAGCGCGAGTACCGTCACTCTGCAAAGCTGGTTAAACCCCTTTGACAGCGACAGTTCCAAACGGACCATTAATTATCAATGGGAAACACCGTCGAACTTTAAACAACGAATCTGCGCCATTATTCCCTCTTCAAGCACTTCTTACTGGTTTGCTTTAAATTATGGTCTTGTCAAAAAAGCCCGCGCGATGGGGGTCACTTTGAAAGTCTATAATATTAATGGCAACCTCAGTCTATCAAAAGAAAAACAATTGATTGAGCAATGTATCGGTCAAAAGCCCCACAGCATTATAATCGGAGCCCAACTCAGCGAGGGGATTGACCAATCCCAGACCCCAAACGCAGACAAAAGCCAAGTCATTGCGGTGGGTAAAAACCTGTTCAGCAAAACCGTCGACGCCAGCTCTTCGGCTTCGTTTACCGATGTTGGCCAGCAGTTATCCAAATACATGAACAAACGCCATACGGGCGAAAGCATTAACCAGACCGTATTATTTCCCGGTGATAAAACCGGACAACATGTTGAGGCATTTGTTAAAGGTTTTACGCCCAATATCAACGGTAACAAATATAAGGTTGAAGATATCATCTACACACCGGACAGTTACCTAGAGATCAAAATTAGGTTGACCAATTACCTTAACAATAATCTTAATACCACCACCGTGGTTGCCTCTGCCCTAGTCGCACAAGCGGCGGTGGAAGTACTTGATGAAATGTCACTTACTGGAGATATTCAAATCTTTTCGTATGAATTAAGCGCTCAGGTTTACCGAGGTATCCAACGCGGTAATATCAGTGCTTCATTTATTTCTCCCCCGGTAATACAAGGTTTTTTGGCGATAGACATGGCGATGAAATTACACAACAATCAGCTCAAGGAGCCTCACATAAGTCCAATAGCGACTTTAATCGACAGTGATAACATCACCGATTTTGACATTTCCCAGGTGTTCGCCCCATACGGCTACCGGGAAACATTGGAAGTTAATTGATGAAACGCTCTAACATGAAGTATCTATTAAGTGTGGTCCTACTGCTGACGCTGGGGCTAGGTGGGACCACTTATTTGTCAATGAAAGTCAGAAATGCCGCAACTGAAGCCTGGATCAACAAATCGTTCCAGCAATCCGAGCAGATAACCAATATCTTTTTAAGCTGGCTCGACAAAGAAAATGAAACTTTCAAAGGTCTGGCCTCACTGTTCTATGCTACCGAAGATCTCGCCCAAGAAGAATTTGCCGCAACGGTTGCCGTTATTGAACAAACCGAATTATCAATTCGCCAGCTATCACTGGCATTCGTGTTTAAAACCAGAACCAATCACCTGCTAGTGGGTTTATCGGCCGGCAACGAAGATTTATGGCAAGTTAACTTACCATTACCTGAAGATTTGCCCAGCTCTAAACCCATTCAACAAACGGTAACACGAGCGTTGAACAACCCAGAACGTCCACTAATAGGGCCGGTATTTACCAGTAAAACCGGCGCCCACATGGTGGTCATGGCCTTTGTCGTGCCCAACGCCGATTCTCAGGGCGTATTGCTTTCAGCATTAAACCTCGACACCATGCTTCAAGGCATCAACGAATTGCATGTGCCGCCAGGGCTCCAATTTTCATTAACCTTTAGCAACGACCAGTTAAACTTCAGCAACAATGTCGCTAAAGAAGATATTGTCGCCTCGAAAAGCCTGCGAGTGATGGGAGTGGACAAAGAATGGAGCTTTGACTGGTCGGTAGACAACACCTATCAGGGCGGCCCTGATACCTCCATGGCGACAGCAATCATGTCTGGCGGTATCGTGATCTCGTTTTTGATTTCGATGCTTGTATGGCTCCAAGCCAAACAAAACGAAAAAATTACCCGAAAGGTTATCGAGAAAACCTCCCAGCTTAAAGACGCCCAAGAACAATTGGTGCAGTCAGAGAAAATGGCCTCTTTGGGTTCTTTGGTTGCCGGTGTTTCCCACGAACTCAACACCCCTATTGGCATTGCGTTGACCGCATCTACCTCATTATTGTCGATGACCAAAGATATGCGTCAACGCCTCGAAACCAATACGTTGAAGAAATCCTCACTGAACAGCTATTTTGATCAGGCCTGTTCGGCCACCGAATTGGTCGAATCGAATATCAACCGGGCAACGGAGCTTATTACCAGCTTTAAACAGGTGGCGGTGGATCAAACTAGC
Organism: Algicola sp.; assembly: GCA_013216025.1. Lineage (GTDB taxonomy): Bacteria > Pseudomonadota > Gammaproteobacteria > Enterobacterales > Alteromonadaceae > JABSOG01. The sequence continues at coordinate 9,994 of JABSOG010000072.1, forward strand.
GAAAGACGCCGCCATTTCAACCTCAGCCAGTCTATAGAAGACGTGGTCAAAACCCTAACCCCCAAACTCAGGGCCACCAGCCACCAAGTCAGTATAGAAGTTGAAGAAAGCATTGAAATGCACAGTTACCCGGGACCACTGGGCCAGGTGTTAACCAATTTCATTACCAATACCCTGATCCACGGCTTTGAGAATATGGAAGAAGGGTTGATGAAGATCACAGGTTCAAGTGATCAGCACAACATCATACTGATTTACTCAGACAACGGTTGTGGTATTGAAGAGGAGAACCTGCCGAAGATATTCGACCCGTTTTACACCTCTAAGTTAGGCAAAGGCGGCAGTGGATTCGGGTTAAACGTGGTTTATAACCTTTGCACCGGGATCCTCGGCGGCGAAATAGAAGTGACCAGTACTGCCGGTGATGGCATTACTTTTACACTGACGCTGCCGCTTGAAGCAGCGTAACGTTAAAAAATCAAATGGACACCCCTACAATCGGCTTGCTATCAGCCTTTTTATCAAACTTGACATTACACAACAACAATCGGTGAGCCGCAATACCATAGGTATCCACTAAATAAGCCTGAGCAGCGCGGTGACGCTTTCTCGCGGTATCTAGCAATATCTTACGTTGTGTATCAGATATCGCCTGTGCACCACCCTTATGGGGTACAATCACAGTCTTACCTTTGCCATCAACAATGCTCACCACGGGCAAATCTTGTAAAGTCGCATTGGCACACAACACCAAGTCAACCTTACTCTTTTTACCGAGCACCTGTCCTGCCTTGTCCAACTGAGCTTTCGCGGTGTCATCCAGTTCGAGCTTGCCCGGTGCAAACACCAAAGGCTTGAAGCGCAAAGCCGTGGCCAAATCCACCAGCCCAGAGGCCATCGATAACATCCCCAATGGCGAATAAGTGTAAATCACAGCGGTTTTCAGCGCTTTGAAAGTCACTGTAGAGATCACACTAGACAACGAAAAATCGGGTTTGTTCAAATCACCATTGATAGGGATAGACAACTCGATATTGTCGTTATTGTCGCGCAATAAATTCAGCGCCACCGGCAAGGGCACACCCAATTCATTATTCGCCGCTGATTGCTCGTGTTGTTGCAACTTACCCAGTTCAAACTTTTTCAATAGCAGCGCAAAATTGCTGTCGATTTGTCCGTTATTGATCTCAACCTCAAAATCCACATCCAATTGGCCCTGCTCCACCCTGTAACCAATATGCCTTGCACTATAATTAGAATACGCGGGCAAACTGAGGTGTTGTAACTGACCTTTGATGTCTATCTTCAGACTTTTGTCAGGCACAACAACCCCTTTTAACGACAACTGCCCAGTTTGTTCTATCAAGGCCGAAAAATTGACATCAGCCCCACCCAAAGGAGTGGTCCCCTGCCCGCCCAAGACAATCGGTGCCATGGACAGTTTAAGCTTCGACAACTGGTGGGTTTGCGGTTTGCCTAAAGTATGCTCAACCAGCGTCAGTTTGGCATCGTCACCAAAGGACACTTGACCAATGGTGATTTGCTTGGCCGCAGCGGACGTTATATCGTCTTGTTGCTCTTGCTGATCCTTGTTGTCTGGTGCACTGTAGAGCCATTTGGCGACATTTAGTCCATCATCCGGATGTAAAACCAGCAAACTGTCGAAACCGTTCAGACTGACTTTACCGACATCAATAGATTCGGCCACATGAATATTGTCAACATTGAGGGTTTTTAAAGTGACCAAAGCCCGATGTGTTTCACTAGTCTCACCGAAATTTTCGAGCAATGCCAACCCAGTCAATTCAAGCCCTTTTACTTGTACTGAGATCTGTTGCGACTGCACACCCAGCTGGGCTGATTCAATGCCCAACGCATCGAAGCTTGCCGCCTTGTGGTGTTGTTCATCTTTGGCCTTTTGCCAAACATTCACCCCTGTCAATCCTAAACTTTGCAGCGTAGCTTGCTGCTTGGCGATATCGACAACAACAGTTGAAACCGAAAACCGTCTCAACTGTAGTAAATCATTGCCTTGTTGCTTAACACTCACTTCATCAATCTTGATGGCACCGACATTGACTTGCTCAGCCGGGTTACCAACAAAGTTTTCGACAACCAATCGCCCTGCCCGGCCAACAAACTCCTCAAAAGTCCCTTGCACATTTTGCAACTCAAAACCTTCGCCTTTGAGTTGCTTGCCAACATCAATAACAGCCAAATTTTTGGTTGATAAATTGTCGATTTGTACCTCAGCGCCTTGAAAACCCCCATTGATTTTATTGATAGACAATCCAGACAATTCGACATTATTGATATCTCCTCGCAATGAATCAACAACCAAATTATCAAATGCTAAACCGCTGTCCTGATTTGAAACAACTAAACCTGACAACTTCAACAGATTGATGTCAGCCCCCCTATTATCAAGTTCAATCCCCACCGCTGCCACGCTCAAAGCAGACATAGACAAGTGACTGTCCGACACCCCCTCATTACCAAACACTTCAACTAAATCGAGCTTCAAAGCCGTCCAATCTAGCCGTTGTTTTGACAAATTCAACCCGTTGACAGTCAAATTTCCCAGTGTCAGCCAATCTTTGACACCAACAGCGGTTAGGCCAACATTACCCAGCAAAGTCAACTCACCCGTTTCACTTAAAGATAACCGGGTATCCAAATCCAACGTCTGCCATTTTAAACAATTGTCCAGCGGCTTATTGGCGTCTTTTAGGGGTAATCCCACATCGGCATAGTGCACTTTTTCGTCACGGTAACACACCTCAAAATCGGTGAGTTTAATTGCGCCAATATCCACCGCCCAAGGCGCTGATGGCTCATCAGTGGGTTTGTCTTCAACAACTTCATTGACTAATAACGCCAAGTCGAGCGGACCAATATGCAGGGGTTTGAACATATTGCCGACAACATCCAGTTTTAGGGTGTTAACGGTGACCTCGTCAATAATGATTTGTCTATCCCACAGCGGTTTCCACTGCCAATTTACGCTTAGTCCGTCAACCGACAAACGTCTGCCCGACGCGTTGGTGGCAACAAAGTGGTCTAATTCAAAATTACTGTTGTAGACATTTAAAGTGAGCTGTTCAACTTCAAGGGTGACCCCGTGTTTGTCAAACCAGTGCACCAGATACCAGTGCATCAAGTGTGACTTGACCACCACAAGGGTCACCAAAACAATAAACAGAGCCAGTAGAAAAACGTAAAGTCGTTGCAGTTTGGGCGTAGGAAGGGTCATAGTAGAGGCCAAAAGGCGAAACAGCGTGGGCTGTTTCGCCTGACAAAAAAGAAAGAGTAATTAGGCGGTAAGCACTTCGTCGCCATTTAAGTACGGACGCAACGCTTCAGGTACAACAATAGAACCGTCTTCACGCTGGTTTTGCTCAAGCAGCGGAATAAGCGCACGAGTCGTGATGCCGGTACCGTTAACGGTATGAACAAACGCAGGTTTGGTGCCGCTGCCAGACTTGTGACGGATTTTCAAACGTCTTGCCTGATATTCAGTGCAGTTACTACAGCTAGTCAATTCACCCCAGCCCCAAGCATCGTTTTCACCACGGCCCATCATCCAGCCTTCAACATCATATTTTTTGAACGCTGGTGCGCCCAAGTCGCCTGCACAAATGCGGATAACCCGAAAGTGAATGCCCAGCTTTTTAAACAAATCCACTTCAAAGTCGTGGATGGTTTGCAAAGCAGCGACTGATTCTTCTGGCGTGGTGATACTAACTAATTCAACTTTGTGGAACATTTTATTACGATACAAACCCGCATCACGACGGCCAGATGCGCCTTCCCTTCTAAAACAAGGGGTCATGGCTGCCATGTGAATAGGCAGTTCTTTGGTGTCGAGGATCTGACCTGAAAACTGGCCAACCAGCGCGATTTCGGCAGTACCGGCCATGAACAAGTCATCACTGGCCAACGAGAAAATTTCAGAACCATCATCATCACGGCGTGGGTTGAAACCCAAACCGGCCAAGATCTCAGGACGAGCCAACAAAGGCACACTGACTGGTGAAAACCCAATAGCCGCCGCCTGATCTTGAGTGAATCGTAAAACAGCAATCTCCAAACGGGCCATCGCCCCTCGCAGCAACGGGAATCCGGCACCGGCAACACGGGTTGCGGCATCAAAATCCATGCCCATGGCTTTACCCAAAGTCATGTGGTCTTTAGGTTCAAAATCAAATTCAGGCACGCTACCAAACTGTTGCAACTCAACATTGTCTTCATCGGTATGACCGAACGGAGTATCTTCGTCGTAGATGTTGGGCACCGTCATCATCATTGCCTGAAAATCGCTTTGCACCTGAGTCATCGACACATCCAGCTCGGCGATTTGTTTCTTCGCTGCTTTACCTTGTGCAATCATAGCAGGGCGTTCTTCGGGTGTGGCTTTTTTCATGCCCGCAGCAACTTGATTACTTTTGGCGCGAACGCTTTCCAATTCAGCGGTCAATGTACGTCTTTGTTGATCCAGTTCAAGCAGTTGGCTGATATCAACCTTCATGCCGCGCTGGTCGCAGTTTTCTTGAACTTGTGGGCCGTTTTTTCGGATAAAATCAATGTTGAGCATAGCAGTATGAATTCCGTTCGATGCCAAACGGGGTAGTGGTTGGCATGCTTGTTGGTTATTTGATTATCAAAAATGAACGGGGCTGACCACGACGGTCAGCCCCGATTTATTGGCGCTAATGCTAACAAAAAAAGCCGATCAATAAAAGCGGTTATGAAACTCGCTGGCATTGAGAATGGCGTCTATCAACACCCCGGCATCGGTGCCGCCGTTGAGCGCGTTGAGTGCATCTGTAAATTCCTGATCGGTAATGTCCCGGCGATACAACAAGTGATACAACAGTATCGCACGACCTCGATTTAACGCATTGGTGAGATTCTCATCCGACTCGCTAAAACCAACCATCAAACCCCCACGGGTAATGGCAGAAGTATCTAACTGCCCTGTCCAGAATGCCAAACCAGCATCGTCTGGCGCACGCGACAACACGTTTTGATAAACCAAAGAGACAAAATCGCCATTAGACAAGCTGCCATAGCGGGTTTGAAATTCGTCGCTAGTAACAAAAAAGTCAGCAATACCGGTCATACCCAAATCGGTTTCACGTCGACCAATCCAAAACATCAACCCATCATGGTCCGAACGCCTCAAGAAAAAAGCGAAGTACAATCGGCTGATTGACTGACGCTTGTTCTTAAAGTCATCATTATCAAGCAATCCCTTAACCCACGCACTGCGACTGCCAGCCGCTGTCAAAACCGCGTTTTGTGCCGCCACACGGGCAAACTCCCATGGTTCACCCAACATGTCGCGCATGACTTGTTTGACGAACAAGGTATCATTGTTATTGATGTCATTGCTTTTGGTGGCAGGATCAATGTTGTCGGTAAACTCAACCCCATCAGGAATGCCATCACTATCAGTATCGGCGGTGCCTGCGGTAATGGTGGCCATCAAATTATTGCGATTGCCATCACTGGCCAGCAGCGCTTTGAGAATACTCGACGGATTGCTTTCGGCCACCAACCAAGCTTTGTACTTAACCCGGTCATAATCAGCCGGACGTACGCCGGTGAGAATTTGGCTCAATACATCAATACGCAGCGCCTGATCATTGGTATCAACAAACTCCGTCGACTCGATAAACTGCAACATCATACTGCCCCGGGTATGCGCGGCGGCATCAAGTTGGCCCACCCAAAACGCCAAACCATCGGAGTCTGCTGAGCGCCCCAACACATTGGTGTACACCAAATTAACAAATTCAGTGTTGGTCAAACTGCCATATCGAGTTTGGAATTCGGCAGACGAAACAAAAGAATCGACCACACTCTGTTTTGTCCCGCCCCCTCTAAGCCGACCAAAGTGAAAGCGAATGCCACCTAAATCCGGTTCACGCAGCATCACCGCCAGATAAGTTCGACCGATAAAGCCCATTCGTGAAAAGTCAGTTTCGGTCAATGCCGTACTATACAGGTCAACCGCAGTGCCTGCTTTGGTTGTCAGCCTGTCAATCCAAAACGTCAATTCGTCGCTGGTTGCGAATTTGTATTGCATGTCGACAAAGGCTTGATTAACCAACAAAGTCACATTGTTGAACACATCATTGTCTCTCACGTCTTTATCTTTGGCGTTTTGCAACTCAAGCACCAGTGGCAAACGGTCGCCATCGGCATCAATCCACACATCCGCCGCATCATTGATATCCAGTCCCAGCAAGGTTTCGACATCGTCGGTAATGGTGTCACCATCGGTATCGGTATTGGTCCAGCGCTGATTGTCTAGCGGCAGAATATCGACATTATCATTATGACCATCGCCATCGGTATCGGCTTTGGTTGGATTGGTACCGGCGGTCAATTCTGCCCGATTAGTCAAGCCATCACCGTCCGAATCTTGGGCATCAGCGCTGCTATCACAAGCTGCTGAACGCACCCAATTAATGATAGAACCATAATTTTCAATATAGTCCATTTGCCAGCACGGTAATGTGTCGTTGCCCAGTAACTTCACGGTCGTCATGGTCAACACAAAGGTCGGCATTAACGGCGTTAAATCGGTGATATTATTCGATTCTAGTTCTAAAAATTGCAGCGTGGTCAAACTCGACAATGCAGTGATCACCGCAATTTGGTTATTCGACAAAATTAGCGTTGTCAGTGCCGTCAGGGTCGACAGCTTAGAAATATCAATAATCGAGTTATCATTCAAGCGCAAAATCGCCAGTTTAATGAGGGTTGTCAGCGGGGCAACATCAACAATCTGATTGTTGTTCAGCTGCAAAGTCACCAGTTTAACCAAAGTAGTCAAAGTCGATATATCAACAATCTGGTTGTTGTTCAGATGCAAAGTCACCAGATTAACCAAAGTGGTCAAAGTCGAAATATCGACAATCTGGTTGTTATCCAGCTGTAAAATCTGCAATTTGGTTAAAGTCGTCAGGTTTGATACATCAACAATCTGGTTGGTCGACAAATTCAACGAGCTCAGGTTTGCAAAGTTGCTCATGCCGGCTATTGAGCTTACCGATTTTCCAGAGCAATCCACCGTGGTCACCTGCGACGCCAGTGTCAGGCTTTGCGCGGTGAACAAAGCACTCAAACAGGTTTTTAAATTATCGTTGGTGATTTGTGCCAATGCCGTGGTTGTGGTCATTTCACCGCTGTCGCTTTCGCCGCCCGACAACAGTACGTGCTGATTGAGGTCGCCATTATCTGCTGATATCTCCTGAAAAGTACCACTTTGTCGAGAGTTGGCATAACTGCGCCCAGATGCTGCCGTATCGGTATAGTTGTAGCTGATGGCAAAGGGGCTGGTACTCGACACAATATTCAACACCAACACCACTGAACTATTGGCATCAAATTGTTGTGGTGTGGTGAACAAAAAGCGATTCCACCCGGCCACACCATTAAAAGCACTTTGAGTATATCCTTGGGTGCCCAGTACGCCGTTGGTAATGGTATCGTACAAAAATGCCGTGACCGTACCTATTTCCCTCATATACACTTCAAAACCATCCATTTTGTCAAAAGTCGTGGTATTGGTGATATTCAACGCCGTCCACATACTGGTCGTCGTGTAGCCAAAGTAACCGCCGACGGTTTGACTGTCGTTATAACGAATGTTGCCGCCCAATCCAGTCCTCGGCGTGACATTAGCGATGGCTATGGTGTTGCCAGATTCACTAATCCCCGTCACTGAAATGCCACTTTGAGTGCCGTCATAACCTTTGGTATTGGGGGTGGTTGTATCTGTAAACTCAGTTTTACTTGAAGTGCCGGGAAACGTATCGCCAGCGTCTCCGTCAGTCATCGTGCCATCAGCGGCTTCAATATCAACCCAGCGCTGGGTATCATTGGTATTATCGCTCTGCGAGTCATCAATATGGGTGATTAACAAACCTTTGCCCGCTAGCGCCGCATCCACACCGGTCACGTTGCGGTTTTCTAACAAAAAATATTCCCAGAGTTTATATTTATCAATCCACACTTTGGCATAAGCATCGGTTGTGGTTGACGAAGCCAGATTTAGCGCCTGGCTGGCATTGATTTCGGTGGGAGTCACAAACCCTGAAAAAGCCTTGCTCCAACCCAGCATCCCCGATGGTTTGGTGCCCGAAAGCTCACCCGGTAACTGACCCCAG
>JABSOG010000729.1 GCA_013216025.1 Algicola sp.
GTGGGAATTATGGTGGGCAAACCCAGGCGGGGCCACCATTGTGATGGCCGAACCATACGCTCATAAACCGCCTGCGCTGATTAACGATTTGATGTTAGATGCTGGAATAACCGTACTGCATTTTGTGCCGTCGATGCTTGGCGCGTTTTGCGATTATCTGAGCCAAAATGACGAGTCGTTGCCAGCGGGTGTTAAACAGGTGTTTTGCAGTGGCGAAGCGCTGACTTTAGGCAACGTTAAAGATTTCAGGGTGGTGAGCGATGAACGTTGTAACTTGATTAACCTCTATGGCCCAACCGAAGCGGCCATCGATGTCACCCATTTTGATACACTAGACATCAAAAACAACAAAGTGGCCATTGGCCGAGCGATTGATAATATTCGCCTGTATGTGCTCGACGAGAACGGCCAGCCAGTGCCTGTGGGCTGCTGCGGAGAATTACACATTGGCGGTATGGGCTTGGCGCGTGGTTATCTCAACCGCGAAGCATTGACCCGCGAGACATTTATCGACAACGCTTTTGCGACCGAGACAGACAAACTCAGCGGTTATAGCAAGCTCTACAAAACCGGTGACTTGGTGCGCTGGTTACCCGATGGCAACGTAGAATACCTCGGTCGTAAAGATTCGCAGGTGAAAATTCGCGGCTTCAGAGTAGAGCTTGGCGAAATTCAAAGTGCACTGACCGATTTACTCCAAATCAAACAGGCAACGGTGATTGATTATGAGCACAATCAGTCAACGATTCTGGCCGCTTATATCGTCAGCGAAACCGGTGAACCAGTAGCGTTACAGGTATTAAGAAATCACCTATTGGCGCTGTTGCCTGAGTACATGGTGCCAACCACATTCAACCTGATTGATGCGCTACCATTGACGTTAAACGGCAAACTCGACAGAAAAGCCCTGCCAGCTCCGCAATTTGATGGCAGCGACAATTATGTTGCCCCAGTGAGTCTACTTGAAAAAAATCTGTGTGCTTTGTGGCAAAAGACCCTGAAAATAGATCGAGTGGGTACCACCGACAACTTCTTTTTACTAGGCGGCAACTCGATTATCGCGATTTATCTATCGGGCATCGCCCAACGCGAACTGGGTCTCGACATGCCAATAGGGCAGTTGCTAGAGCATCAAACGGTGGGTGAATTAGCAGTCGGTTTAGTCGGTGAGGTGAGCGAAAGCGTTGGTGAGTTTGAAGAGTATGATTATCCGCTGAGCTTTGCGCAGCAGCGGGCGTTATTTGCTGGGGCTTTTGAGTGATGTGGGACGTCCTCGCCGTGATAAATGGCGCAGCCATTTAAAAAAAGTTCTGCCTGGGCGGCATCCCGCTTATCCACAAGCTGAGTGAGTACTAATTTCCTTATTAAGGGGCAATATAATTAAAATATTTATAAATAATTTTCCAAATCCAGTTCATAAGTTGATTGTTCTTGGTCATAAAGGAAAAGAAACAAAAAGCACAGTTCCTACAATGTTGATGGGTTTTGAGATGGGAGGGAACATTAAGGAGTTGTTGTACAATGCAATGAGTAAATTCTTTTTAAGTTTCATTCTTTATGATGAAGTTATTATGACAGATAGCGACTTTAAAAAGCTTATTTCGTACATAGGACTAGAAAACTGTCTTGTTCTTTTAGAATCTAAAAAGTTAAAGTTGATTTATAACGAATAAGGTGGTGTTGCATCAGGTATTGATAGTTTTATTGTAGATAAAATAGTTAAAGGTTGGCATCCAAATATTTTCTTGGATGATTTTCTTAAGTCTAATATTGATCTGCTAATTAATAAGCAAGAAAGGCTAATTAAAAAGCACGAGATAATTAAGCGATTTGGTGCTGTTAATCGCAATGATCCTTGTCAAAGCGGATTGAAATTTAAAAAGTGCCATGGTTACTAACGCAGGGATCAGAGAGGTTCAAACCTTGTTCAATAAAATGAATTGATGACACAAGTTTTTTGGATTTAAATATCCAATTATGCAGCACCTTAAAAATGTACTACTAGACAAGCGACCACTTCATTTTGTCTGCAATGTAAAAATGTTTCCGCGGAAACGTTTTTTGATACGGGCGTGGGGTCAGCTCTTTCAACAGCAGATGGTATTCATGATAAGGGATTAAGAATTTGCCGTAATCTCCATGATGGCCGCGCTGCTTTTAATGAAGTTGGTTATATCAGTTGCGTTTTGTCGAATAAGGTTTTCAATGATTGCAATCCGGCAATTGCCGATTTTGAGCCAAATCACTTTAGGCGGACAGCCTTTTACCATGCTTAAATCATCATAGTCTGCATCTTTGGTGACGATGGTAAAATCGTTATTTTTGGCATAATCCCATATTTCGTCATCTTCGGCTTCATCCAAATCTACGGACATTACATGAGTGGAACCGGGGAAAAGGTCGGCAATTCTGGCCACTAATCGGTGTGACAAATTGTTGTCGAGTAGGAGTTTCATGCGCTTAACAGTATACGTCGATGTTCCCGGTCAGCGGCATAAGATAAACACGCCAGAATGTCGTTATTGGTGAGTTTGGGAAAGTCGACAATGATCTCGTCAAAACTCATGCCGTCTGCCAACATGTTCAATACATCGTAAACCGTGATACGCAGCCCTCTAACACAAGGTTTTCCTGATCGTTTACCTGCATCTATTGTAATGTAGTCTTGATATTCAATCATAATATTTGCCCCATAACTTAAACATCGCTCAACCTGACTAAGCAGAAAAGCTTTGAAACAAGATTGACATTAAAGCGGCTGATGAGCAACTATTAAGTGGCTTTTTACTTTTTAAGGGGGCAGGATAGAGAGAAAAGGGGTCAAGTGACTTTCTTCACAATACTATTTTGACAAAGTACTATTACCCACCAAATTCGACAGCAAATAGCAGCTAATCGTCTAGCTCAGACTCTCGAAGTTGCTTTACTTGTTCTATCGACAGCCCAACAGCATCAGCAATTTGTTGATTTGACAATACATCCATTCGTATCAGGTTTGTTGCTGTTTCTTCTTTGTTATCTTCCCTGCCTTTCTCTATCCCTTCTTCCCTGGCTGTTTTCATCACACTATATAGGTCGCGGTACTCTTTTAAGCTGGTTTCATAGCGTTGGCGGTCTTTGTTGTCTAATGTGGCAATTCTGGCGGTTTTAAAACCGAAATCGGTGTAGGGATTAATGAATACTTCCATAGCAAACTCGGTATCAGACGTTGTGACAGGATAGGTGTGATTATCGCTGATTGGCTATTTTAGCGCAAGCCGCCTAGCGCAGACTCTCGAAGTTGCTTTACTTGTTCTACCGACAGCCCAACAGCATCAGCAATTTGTTGATTTGATAATACATCCATTCGTATCAGGTTAATTGCTGAGCCTTTTGAGTAGGCAACGTGAATTGAAACGATAAGTTTTTAAAAAAGAATGTCGCCAATCTGCATTTGGCAGAGCGTTTGGCGACATCCGTATTGGTTTTAAAAAGCGTACTTTGTGCGAATAAAGAACGTTTGGCCCAAAAATGCTTGACTATAAGCCGCAGCAGAGTTGGTATTGCCAGCGGTCAGCATCGTTAGTTGTGGTTTTTCATTAAACACATTGTTTAGTCCGAATGAATAGCTCAGAGCATCACCAGCCGCATAACCGACATTGAGGTTGGAATAGCTCCAAGTGTCCAAAGTATATTGAGGTGTGACATCGTCTACTTTTCTGCCGTCTGTGGTTAACTCACCGGTGACAAAAGTCGCCCAGCCTACGTTCCAATCCTGGTATCGCCAGCTGGCGGTGAAATTAAAGCGGTTTTCAGGTTGGAAGCCCCCAGTACTGCTGTGGGTTCCAACATATTCTGTAGTTAAGCCGTCAAAAATACTCACTTCGTGTTTCAAGGCGTGATGCCAAGTCAATCCCAAGCTTACCGAACCCATCTTGGCAGTGTTGAATGCGTAGTGGACTTCGCTGTCAATGCCCTGATAGTGAGAGGCGTTAAGGTTTTCATTGTAAGTATCAACGCCCAACAGCACTCCTTGCAGCGGACCGCTGGTATAACGGTGAATGTCATCGCAAAACGAACCATTTTCGTTACACAGCTCTATTTTTCGCACCGCATCAAAAGTCGCAATGGTATCTTCGAGTTGAATATCATAATAATCGCTGCTGAGTGAAAAACCTGGCAACCAATCAGGGGTATAAACCAAACCAAATGTCTTGATTTTTGCGGTTTCTGGTTTGAGGTTAAGGTTGCCACCCGTATTGGTTCGGATAGATTGCAAGCCATCTCTGAACCCGCTGGCCGGGGCACCCGTTTGTAAACAACCAGCGTCGTTCGCTCCAGTTAATGGTCTCAGTGGACCTTCGTCATCGAGGGTTTTACAAGGGTCTATTCCAGCAGCGAAAGAGGGCAATTGTCCGGCAAATAGTTCTCTGATATTGGCGGCTCTAAATGCCTGACTGTAGGTGCTTCTGACACTGATATCATCATTGATGGCCCAAAAAATAGAGGCTTTGGAGTTGGTTGTTGCAACAGCGCCGGTACTGTAGTCAGAATAACGACTGGCCAGGTTGACCTCAAGTGATTTGGCCAAAGGGGC
>JABSOG010000730.1 GCA_013216025.1 Algicola sp.
TGGATAGGCACCAGTTTCGGGCTTAATCACTTTGACCAGCAAACTGGCCAATTCCATCGTTTCATCCATAACCCCTCAACGTCCAACAGTTTAGTGCACAACTCAATTCGCTCGGCTCACGCAGATAAGTCTGGCGCACTGTGGATTGGTACCGACGGCGGCCTCAACCGTTATGACCAGCACCAGCAGCAATTCAGTCTTTTTAGTGCCGACAGTTCAAACCCGCAAAGTCTCAGTCACAATACCGTTCATGCCATCTTTGAAGACAGTAGCGGCATTCTATGGATTGGCACAGGCAAGGGCATCAATAAATACAATACCGCGACCCGTCATTTTAATCATTTTGAACACAATAAACTCGACCCCGGTGGTTTGAGTGCCCCTTCGGTCAGCAGTTTCTTACAAGACCAACAAGGCAGGCTGTGGGTCGGCACTTGGGATGGCGGATTAAATCTATATAACAACGACACCCGAACGTTCAAAGTTTTTCGCAACGACCCATCCGATCCCCATGCACTGCTGGGCGCTTCAGTGCAGACTATTTTTCAAGACAGCAAAGGCGAGTTGTGGATAGGCACCATCGATGGCGGATTGAACCTGTACCAGCAGCATACCGGGCAATTTATCCACTATAAACCCCAAAAGTCAGTGCCCGGTAGTCTCAGTCATCATAAGGTGAGCGCCATTATTGAGGACAAAACAGGCACGCTTTGGATCAGTACATTCGGCGGTGGTCTGAACCGCTTTAACCGGCAAAACAACCAGTTTGAACATTTCAAGCACGACAAAAATGACAGCAACAGCCTAGCCGACAACCTGATAGTAACCCTTTTTGAGGATCAACAAGGTTTCATCTGGATTGGCACCTACGACGGTGGGCTCGACCGCTTTGACCCGGCCACCGGACGTTTTGAACATTTTGTTCACGATGCCATTCAAGCAAACAGTCTGAGCAACAACGCCATAACCTCCATCCACAAAGATAACCTCGATCAGCTGTGGATTGGCACCAACGGCGGGCTTAACCGGTTTAATCCGCAAAGCCAAGACTTTACTCGCTACTTGCCCACCGATGTGATCAATGGGGTCACCAGTGACAAAACCGGGTTGTTGTGGTTTAGTACCAACCGGGGGCTGTTCAGGTTTGACAGCATTAACGACCTATATCATCGTTTTGATGCCAAAGACGGGTTGCAAAGCAACGAGTTCAACCTCGGCTCGGTGATGCGCAGCAACAACGGTGAGCTGTTTTTTGGCGGTATTAATGGCTTTAACCGCTATTTTCCAGATAACATCATCAGTCAGGCCCCACCGGCCAATCTGGTATTAACCGATTTTTTGCTGTTCAATCAATCGGTGCCAATTAGCAATGGTGAAGCTCTGGATATTCATGGCAGCTATAGCCTAAACCAGCTAATTAATTCACTTGACAATCTGACGCTAGATCACCGTCATAGCCTGTTTACCTTTGAGTTTGCCGCGCTGAGTTTTGTCACCCCCAACAAAAACCGATACGCCTATATGCTGCAAGGCTGGGACAAAGACTGGATTTACACCGATGCCAAAAATCGCCGTGCCACCTACACCAATATCCCTGCCGGCGATTACACCCTACGCATCAAAGCGGGTAATCAGTATGGTCTGTGGAGTGAACAGAGCAAGTCACTAAGAGTCACCGTCAACCCGCCCTTGTGGAATACTTGGTGGGCTTACCTGCTTTACGGTTTGGTTTTGGTGTCGATAGTGGCATTTGCCTACCATAAAAGTCAGCAACAGCGACTACTAGCCTTGCGCAATCAAACCAAAATCATCGACAACGAGCGAGCGATGAACCAGCGGCTCAAGCAATTCGACAAGCTCAAAGACGAGTTTTTGGCCAACACTTCCCACGAATTACGCACCCCGCTCAACGGCATTATCGGCCTTGCCGAATCGCTGATTGACGGCGTAGCCGGACAACTGCCCAACAAAGCCAATCACAACCTCGCCATGATCATAGCCAGTGGCAAACGCCTGAGCAATTTAGTCAACGACATACTCGATTTTTCGACCTTAAAAAACCACAACCTCACACTCAACACCAAACCCGTTGATTTGCAGCCGTTGGTCGAGGTGGTGTTGGCCTTATTGCGGCCTTTGACCGACAAAAAGTCACTGCTGTTGGTCAACGATATTCCCAGCGGATTGCCAGCCATCATGGCCGACGAAGACCGATTGCAGCAAATTCTGCACAACCTCATGGGTAACGCCATCAAGTTTACCGACGAAGGGCAAATCATCGTATCGGCGCAAGTCATTGATGAGGAATTGCGGATCAGCGTCACCGATACCGGCATTGGCATCGAACTGGATAAACAAGCGCTGATTTTTGACTCCTTTGAACAGGTCGATAGTGATGCCAACCGCGCGTTTGGCGGTACCGGCCTTGGCCTTGCGATATGCAAACAGTTGGTGACCTTACACGGCGGTCAAATAGAGGTCGACTCCCAGCCTGACTACGGCTCAGTCTTCAGCTTTACCCTGCCGACCTGTGATCAAGTGCCACTAAGCTGCGAGGCTGCACTTGAAACCATCGCCCGCTTACAACCATTACCACAAAACGCCACGATAGAACTGCTCAGTGATGACGAAGCACAGCAGCATTATTTAGAGTCCAAACTGGCCCGTTCAAACCAAGATAATCACCGTTTTAGGCTGTTGCTGGTCGATGATGAGCCGGTCAACCTACAGGTTTTACACGACCATCTGTCGTTGCAAAATTACCAACTGGTGCAAGCTTCCAGTGGCCAACAGGCCTTAACGTTACTCAAAGACGAACCGTTTGACTTGGTATTGCTAGACGTCATGATGCCGCAAATATCGGGTTACGAAGTGTGCCAACAACTACGTAAAGAGCACAGCGTCAACGACTTGCCAGTGATTTTTTTGACCGCAAAAAACCAGATCACCGATTTAGTTCACAGTTTTGCGGTTGGTGCCAACGACTACCTGACCAAACCGGTGGCCAAACACGAACTGCTGGCCCGGGTTGAAACTCACCTCAAACTGCTCGACGTGAACCGTAATCTTGAACTGCGGGTGTCACAGCGCACACAACAGCTCATACAGGCCGAAAAAATGGCCTCGTTGGGCACCTTAACCAGCGGTTTTGCCCACGAGATCAACAACCCCAACAACTTTGTATCGGTCAGCGCGCAAAACCTGCAAGTTGACCTCGATAAACTCGAAAAAATGATTTATGAATTGGCCTCAGACGATACCGACGAAGCAGTCCTCAACCATTTCAAGTCGCACTTTTCGCCGTTACACCTGCATTTATCGACCATTCAAACCGGTGCCGATCGCATCAAAAACATCGTTAAAGATTTACAAACCTTTACCCATCAGGGCAGTGGCGACCTCAATTTGGTGAGCATCACTCAAAATCTGCAATCGACCATTAATCTGATAAAAACAAAACACCTCAAAGTAGTGGAGTTTGCCACTGATTTTGTCGACCATCCTGACCTGTTGTGTTATCCCGGCCAATTGAATCAGGTTTTTATGCAGTTGATGCTCAACGGTTGTGATGCCATCTTCGCCAAACAACAACAAAACACCGAACATGCCCCAAGTGATGACTACATGCTAAAACCGGGTTTGATTGTGATCGCCTGCCGACTAGTCAATGACAGTATAGAAATAGTCTTTACCGACAATGGCTGCGGCATGGAACAAGACGTCATCAATAAACTGTTTGACCCGTTTTACACCACCAAAGATGTCGGCCAAGGCACCGGACTGGGTTTATCGATAACCTACAACATCGTACGCCAACACCAGGGTGAATTGAGCTTCAGCTCAACCCCAGGTGTCGGCACAATGTGTACCTTGGTACTGCCTAAAATTACCCAGTAACACCCCACCCCAATACCCCAACCCCCTTAATTTTTGGCCACAACGTGGCCTATATGAAGATGCGAAGCAGATTCATTAAATATGTCTTTTTTGTACCCATTGTAAACGAAATGGTTATAGCCTGTTATACCCGGTTATATAACGTTATACCTTCTGTTACCTCACCTCGTTAAAGTGTCTATACCCCAGTGACCTCAAACATATTATAAGGTCACTTGGGTATAACAGTTCTCAACACCCACCGACTACCAAGGAAGTGTCGGCCAATACGCAAGGACACGGGGAGCCTGTCCGAGAATGGCGACTCTACTGAGGAAAATCTGGATTTGGCCATTTTCCGCGTTATTTTTGGTTGCATAGTGAAACTATTCGCCCAAAAAGAACGCGAAAACTGTCTCAAACCAGCTTTCCCTCAGGTCGGTCGCAATTCTCGGACAGGCTCCTAGCAAAGTTCTATTGACGGGTCGTTACGTGAACCAAAACCCAGTGCTGTAGGCCGTTAGGCGCAGCATCAATAACAGAACAAATAAAGGTAAATAACGATGCAAAATACCAAAAGAATCCTCATGACCTCAATCATTCTTGCTGCAACTTCCATGAATACCATGGCGCACGCAACCAACACCATCACGGTAAAAACCAACCCGTGGACAGCCCTGTCAGTGGGCAGTTGTTTAAT
>JABSOG010000731.1 GCA_013216025.1 Algicola sp.
TCGCTAAAGCAGTTAAAGCTTAATCTGGCGATGTATACAGCGATGATGATTGAACTGGGGAATTTGTAAGAGCAGGCTAGGCCTACGGCCTTGAAAATCAAAAGATCTTACCACGGAGATACGGAGACACGGAGAATCAAAAGCAAAATCAATAGTTAGGAAAATTAAAATATAGTTCCTTTTCTCTTTGTTTTTTTGTTGCTTGTGTTTTTAATCTTTTCCTCCGTGCCTCCGAGTCTCCGTGGTGAGTTTTTCTTTTAAACCAACATTCTTGTACTAAAAGGCCAAGCCTACAGCCCGATACTCTCCCAGTCTGTCAAAGCTGGCAGGCTGAATCGGGAGTGGCCCATTTCAAGTATCAAAAATTGTCTTTGGATCTCTACCACCTGTAGATCATTATTTATCCATTGTTGTTCTACCAAGTTCTTACCATTGATTTTTACCCTACGTTGATCAATGTCGGTTGAATACAGGTGAGTTTCGTAAATTAGGGTGGGTATTTGCAGCTGTTCTTGTGTGGTTAATTCAGTGACTTTGGGCACTTGGGTAAAATAAGTTTCCAACTCTTGGTCGATTTTCTGGCTCTGAACCTCGGCGTAACTGGCATCGACGTCTTCACTGTCTCTTATCGCTTGATTAAACTTTTGCAACAGATCAGAAGAGATACTGTTTAGACCGGTATCTTCTAAGGCTTTGCCTGGTTTGAGTTTTCGGGGCTCACCAGAGACTACAATGGGCTCTTCATTGTAGGACACAGTCGGTTCTGCCTCTGTTTGTTCAGTTGCCAATTCTTGTTCAGGTACCGCAGTTTTTACCACTGTTTCTACTGGTTTTGCTTCAATAGGTGGTGTCTTCTCTACTTTCTTTTCTGCTGGTACCTGTACTGCTTGAATGGCAGGTTGATCGGATGACTGAACTATTGGTTGAACGGCGGCATTGTCGGTCAAGGTCAGTGAATACCGGTTGCCCAATACTACGCCTATCAACAGAGTCAGGATAAGTGCCAGTGCGATGGAGATCCATTTATAGATGTTAACCCCTTCGTCACTTGAGAAAGCGGCTTGTTGGTACATCACCGGTTGTGGTGGACTGGCTTGGTTATCGCCCTCGCCATGGGATTTGTTCAGAGCATCGAGAAGGTATGACATTATTTATCCGTTTGATTTTCTACTGGTTGGTCTACAGTTTGTTTTTTTGCTGGCTGCTCAACTATTGGTTGAGCATTAACTTGGGGTGTTTCTTGCCAAGTATACCATGCAAGGCCTGCGACAATGATAAGGATGAGGCTAATGGGAATGGGCAGCCATTTCCACGGGTTGTTTTTTTTTGGCTCTGTTTCAAAAGCAAGGATTTCTGAGGCAGCCCGGGTGACGATTTTTTTATTGACGAAAGGCGACTGGGTGGCATAGGCCCCCATCAAACATCGGTCGGCCAACAAGTTAACCAGCCGGGGAATGCCCTTGGTGGTTTGGTGAATGAGGGTGATGGCTTTGGGGTCGAATATCGGCCTTTCACAACCGGCAACTCGTAATCTGTGTTGTAGGTAAAGCGCTATTTCTTGCACGGTTAAAGGCAGCAAGTGATAACGGGCTGTGATGCGCTGTGCCAGTTGTCTTAATTCTTGACGCTTGAGTAATGCCTGTAATTCTGGCTGACCGATGAGGATGATTTGCAGCAATTTTTTGGTATTGGTTTCGAGGTTGGTCAGCAACCTTAATTGTTCGAGCACTTCGGTTTTAAGATGTTGGGCTTCATCGATGATCAAAATGGTATTTTTGCCGTTGGCATGGTTTTTCAACAAGCGATTTTTGATCTTGTCGGTGAGCAGTTTCAAGGTCGCATCTGATTTTTTATAGCGTATTCTAAACTCATCACAAATGGTACCCAGTAGCTCAATCTCAGACAGGGTAGGGTTGAGGATAAAAGCAACTTCAGTAGAGTCAGACAGTTGGTCGAGCATACAGCGTGATACTGTGGTTTTGCCTGTGCCGACTTCGCCTGTCAGCAACACAAATCCGCCACTGTCGCCCAAGCCGTGATTCAAATGAGCCAACGCCTCTTTGTGGCGGTAACTCATGTATAAATATTTCGGATTGGGGGAGATGGAAAAGGGTTGTTCGCTTAGTCCAAAAAATCCCGTATACATGTTGCCTCCCAACTTGCGTTTGTTTTAATAGATCCAAGCGGGGCTAAAGCACCCGCCTATCTTAAGATCCACTGCTTTTGTTCTTGTATAAAGGCTTTATCTTTATACCTATAAGCGCCCGCCCTTGCTTTTCGGGGCGCTTATTTTTAAAGCCAAATAAAGCCAATTAATATCACGCCAAGCGCCAAGCGATAGATCACAAAAGGTTTCATACCGACCCGTTCTATCCATTTCAAAAATAAGTGAATGCAGGCATAGGCGCTGAAAAATGACAAAACCGTGCCCAGAATTATGGCATCCCAAGCGACAGCATCATCGCCTGTGGCCAGTTTTAGGCCTTGATAACCACCCGCTAATACGATGATGGGGATGGACAACAAAAATGAAAAACGTGCCGCTGACTGGCGGTCTAATCCCAGCATTAACCCTGCGGTCATGGTGATACCCGAACGTGATGTGCCGGGGATTAACGCCATGGCTTGTGCTAATCCTATCAACAGGGCATTTTTAAAGGTAATTTGTTCGATGATCAGGGTCTGTTTGGCATATTTGTCAGCCCAGCCTAGCAATAAACCAAAGACGATTGTTGTGGTGGCGATCACCGCAATGTTGCGGGTATAAATTTCGATATAATCTTTGAGCAGTAGCCCCGCAAGGCCCGCAGGTATGGTGCCCAGTATGATGCACCAAGCCAAATTAGAATTACTGCTTTTTTTGCCTCGCAATGACTCGAACCATGCGGTGGTCAACTGGTACACATCTTGGCGAAAATACAGCAATACGGCGAATAAGGTACCGACATGCGTAGCAACGTCAAACGCCAATCCTTGATTGGTCCAGCCCAGTAATTGGGAAGGTAAGATCAGGTGGGCGGAGCTGGAAATTGGTAAAAATTCGGTCAGGCCCTGAATGATGGCCAATACCACAATTTCTAATGTTGTCATGTTAAGTCCTGTTAAAGTCGACTATCCAAAGCTTTTGTTTGCTCTGGTCGTAGTCTTGCCACAATTGTTGGTAGGTGTTTTGCGTGCCCGGTAGTTGCTGCGCAGGCGCAATTTCGGCCAGTGGCCACAATACAAAAGCGTTTTTGGTGATCTCGTCTCGGGGAATTTGCGCGGGTTGGTCGGCAATAATGTCGTCATAGCTGAGCAAGTCAAGATCTAGGGTTCGGGCACTGAATTTCTCAGTGCTGCGTAACCGACCATTGTCGTTTTCGATTTGTTTTAATTGAGCCACTACGGTAGCAAGGGGTAAATCGGTTTGTGCACCTGCCACCAAGTTGTAAAAATTCTCTCCGGCAAAACCCACCGCTTCACTTTCAAACACCGATGAAAAAACCACTTGTTCAAATACGGCTTCAAGGGCGTCAAAGGCGTTGCTGATATAGCGTTGTTTGTCGATATTGCTGCCGATGCTGATGTAAATCTGACTCACTTGCTTTTTTGCCTCATGATTTTGACGCCAACGGATTGGGCATTTTTGACCGCTCCGGGTTTTTGCAGGGTGATCATCACCTGACTGACTGGGAAGTCGTTCAGGATAATGTCTGCGATGTTTTGCGCAACGGTTTCAATCAGTTCAAACTGATTGCCTTGCACATATTCAGTGATGGTGTTTGACACCACCGCATAATCGACGGTATCACTAATATTATCGCTGGCGGCAGCATCGATGATGTCGCTCAGCATGTCGATGTCAATCAACAATTGCTGTTTGATGGTTTTTTCCCAGTCGTAAACACCAATGGTGGTGCTGACGGACAGCTGTCGAATAAAAACGGTATCCATAAGTTTATTTCAGTAATTTGGCAGGATTGGTGTGAACCGGATAGTAAAAACCGGTCAAAACCCGTACTCTGTATGGTGAATAATAATAGCGTTGGATTCTAACGTATATTTTCTGGATGAGATAGCACTGTAATGATAATTAATGCTCTGTCGATGACCTTGATTGCCTATCTGTCGGGTTCGATATGCTCTGCGATATTCATTTGTCGACTATGGCGGCTGCCGGACCCAAGAAGCGAAGGCTCTAATAACCCGGGTGCTACCAATGTTTATCGCTTGGGGGGCAGAGTGCCCGCCGCCTTTGTGTTGGTGTTTGATGTGCTCAAAGGTACCATTCCTGTCTGGGTTGCCTATTTTCTCAAGATTGAACCCACTTGGTTGGGCGTTATTGCCGTTGCTGCCTGTGTTGGCCACATCTATCCGGTATTTTTCAACTTTAAGGGCGGCAAGGGTGTCGCCACTGCATTGGGTGCGATGTTACCTATCGGTGCCGGTTTGGTGGGGATGTTAATCGCCACTTGGTTGTTGGTGGCATGGATCAGCGGTTATTCGTCTTTGGCTGCGATTATTACGGCAATATTAGCGCCGATTTATACCCACTTTGTTAAACCCATTTATACTGTGCCAGTGGCCATGCTGG
>JABSOG010000732.1 GCA_013216025.1 Algicola sp.
CAACCCATGTTGCAAACAGGTGGTGTTTCTTTCTTTTTCAAAGGCCAACGTAAGGATGATGAAACCAAGGATCGATTAAAAGAGTTTCAGAAAAACGAAGGGGTTCTTTACGTTGGTGTTGATCAGGAGAAGTGCAACGGTTTTCGGATGAATAAGAAGCACAATCCACTAACGGGTTCTTCTTTTCTCTGGCTTTATCGTTCCATGGTGATGTGTAACCAGTATTATTTCTATCTGGTGGACCAGGATTTTGGTCCCATGTTCATCAAGTTCTCCTCTTACTTTCCCTTCACCGTGCGCGTCAACCTCAATGGTCATGAATAGGCCAAACGACAACTGGAAAAAGAAGAGATTGCTTTTGAGCCGCTGGATAACGGTATTCTTAGCTGTGAGGACCCGGGTCATTACTGTTGGGGTAATCTCCTCGCTGCATGTCAGCTATAAAAGTTCAAAGATAAAGCAGTATTTCAAGGAAGGCAGAGCACTGAGAACCGAAACCACCATCAATAATCCCCGAGATTTTGCCATTGGCCGTCTACTGAAGAACCTGCCCGCTTTGCGGGAGGTCGGCTTTAAAGCCAACCAACGACTCCTTGAAGTTGAAAAGATCAGTCAGGACTGTCAATTGGGCAACGAGACTTTCGAACAGGTAACCCGACCACAAGTAGTTGATGGGCAGCGAGCTTCGGGTCTGAGTTTTGGCAATGAACGGCCTATGAACCTGTTACAGGAATTTCGTTTGTTTATGCTATTGCCACAGGGTTTTCTAAATGGCGAGTTGCGTATTCATGTCGCGAAACTGCTGGGGTACGATCCGGCAGAATATTAGAGAAATAAGATGACGTATGATCTGAGGCGGTTACGGCTTCACGGCATCATCATCAGGGAGACAGGCACAAATCGTTACCATCTAACCAACGTTGGGGTACGCATTTGTCTATTTATGACAAAAGTGCATAACCGTATCATCCGTCCTGGATGTTCACAGCTGATGGATGGATGCCCCAAAGCCCAGAAAAGACCGGTGCCATAAGCGATGAATCAAGTTGATCATGCAATAGAGCAGATAATAGATGAAGCCAAAATAGTAGCATAAAAAAGTTGATTCATTTATAAAGATCATGCTTACCTAAGGATCTAGTACTATCATTCCAGTTCTAGCCACCTTATCTGATACATATTCTATAAGCATCAAGTATTGCTTGCATTAGTGAAACAGTTCCAATTAATCTATATAGAAACACACTATAGCTATGAGAAACTGTCTATAACGCAAATTATTTAAAAACCAAACCAGCAAATAAAATCGCGGACCCGAAGTGCTACAACACCTTTTTTGACAGGTAGTTAAATCAACCAGCCAGGAGGCAAAGCCAAATAGCTAACCGAATACTGACACGCCCTTTATGCGACGTCACTATTTATTGGCACTAACCCACGTCATTTGCTATTTTCGGCACTTGGATGGTTTCCATGATTTGCTGACAGGACTTAACCTCTACCCAAACAGACATTGAACTGGTGAAGGCGTCACCAAAGGAACTATGTAAAATGCATGATAAATCCCACACGGTTGGTTTCGCGTATGTTTTGACCAATAAATTCATGCCCGGACTGGTCAAGGTTGGCTTTACAATCAGGCTCTCGGAAGATCGCATTAAAGCGCTTTATACCACCGGCGTCCCAGCCCCCTTCGAAGTGCAGTTCAGGTTAATGATTTCAAATCCTAAAGTCGTAGAGGACAGAGCGCATAAGCTGCTTGATGACTTTAGAGTCAATCCAAAAAGAGAGTTTTTCATGACCGATACCGCAACTGCCATTAAAACAGTTCGGCTGGCAGCGATTGAATCGGCAGGTATTGATAGTTGGCAATCCACTCGACCGATAAAGTTAAGACGTGGCGACAGATTGTCATTATCACTGGAAGATGGACAGATTTTCGCTTTGATAGCTTTGCCACACGCGCTCTCCAATAAGCCCGACGTCATCGATATCTGGCAGGCTCGCTAAAACGGGGACCAATTGGAAATTTTTGCAGAGCATTCGCCGACTCACGTAGCGGGAATGAGTGATTACGATCCTGACTCAGACAAAGACCCGGTGCCCTATCTAAACAGAGAAAATAATGCCGTAAATGGCATGCTCAATGGTCGAGAAAAGTTGATGCCCAGTGATAGACTGGTTTGGATCCCTGCCAAACGTTCCGCAAAGAACTAATCATGTGTTGTGTTTGAAGCAGATGACCATGCGCAAATCATCAGTCGGACTTGGAGTCCCAAGCAAGGACCTCACAATTTCGCGTTAATTTTAAATGACTTCTTGTATGATTCACCTTGGACTCAGGCAAGTTCGGCTATTAAAACGGCACTAAATATACCTTTACCAAGAACATGGCACCACGTCAACAAAGAGATGCCGAATGGGCAGAAATTGGCGTTGAGCCAAAACCGCCAGAACATTGGCTGCCGCAGTTACAGCCAAGAACAAGGAAGAAAAACACTAATCTATAATCCACGGTCTGCTGCAGTGATTGGCGGTGTTTTTCAAGGAAATTGGCAGAAAATGATTTTCTCTTTCGCCGCCAGAGTAAGACACAAAGTGAGCCTCGTCATATCCAGTTTTAGCTGCATTTTTTTACTAGGCGGATATACATCAGATTGGAGTCAAATAAACGATCAGCAATAAATAAATATGGATTTATTATAAATAATAATTCAAAATAGCAGAAATCGTGGTTTTGAGAGTTATGACCTGCACATTGGAACAGAAGGAAAATCAATATCAGTTGCACTTGACGAGCGCTGTTGTTGTGCTTACCTATTTTTTATATACAGGGCAGTATCGAAGTCATCAGAATCAAACACACCTACCTGTTGGCATTACCTCTCTATATAGGTTGTAATTCAACCAATTAGAAAACTCAGGGGCATTACCATTTCACGTTATCGATGTTCATTACATTTTAGCGATGTAATTCACATGACAGGTTATGCTTCAAATGACAAATAAAGGGGAAGTTGGGTGGCAACCCCACAAGCCACATCCCGGCACATGTGTCACTGACTGTGGCTGCTCCCTTCCGGGTCTGACCAGGTTCACCAGCTATCATTGCGAGAGGACCAATGGGGGTACCATTGAGTCACTTTAAAACATTTCTAAACTGATTTGCTTCAAAGCGGGCGCATTATTACTAATTCGCTGCCATTGTTCAAGTATAAATTAACTTACTTTGCCTTTTTTTCCCTGTATGCCCGAATAAAAGGCTTTTACTGTATTTAAATCCGCCTCAACATCGCCGCTCAGTGCTATTGGATTGCCGATTTTGACCTGTCGAGCGTGGTAATCGAGGCTAATGGGCAATATTGGCACTTTTGCCCCGTGGGCCATATGCAAAAAACCTACCTTCCATTGTTTAACAGCTCTTCTGGTGCCCTCTGGCGCGATTGCTAATATCAGCTTATCGTTTTTATTGAAGTGCTCTACCATCTGCGCCACGATGCCCTGCGATGCCCTTCTGTCGACTGGTATGCCGCCGACCTTGTGCAAGAACAAACTAAACGGCCAAAAAAACAGGCTATGTTTGATCAAAAAGGCGATTTTTAGCCCCGATGCTAACAATAGGCCAATACTGACCACAAAATCCCAGTTTGAGCTGTGTGGCGCGACCGTGATGAGGTACTTTTTTTGACTGGGGAACTGACCTTGGACTTGCCACCCCATAGTGGCCAGAACAGTTCGTCCCAGCCACTTTGAGAATGAGTTCCCCGCTTGCGGAGATTGGTTTTGTTGTGCGTTACCTAACATTATGCTGATCTTTACGCATTTACTATTACTGTGCCAGCAAACTGCGATATTTGCGCAGTAACGGTTTGAGTTTCTTGACGTTTTCGCTGCCCAATCGCATCACTTGGCGCTGAACGTGGGTTAAGCCTTGCCATGCTTCGTTTTTGTAATCGTACATCACCTTGGGTGATACCAGCTCGATTCTGCCCTCGACCACGGGAGTTTCAAGTATATGGTCTATCGCCTGCACCAAAGTGTCGGTAAAGTCATGATCGGGATAGCCGATTTCGTCATAAACTTGTTTCACCAGCGGTTTAAATTTGTTGTACAGCGCAACCATGTCTTTGGGATCGGCTGAGTTAACAATCGCCAGGTAAACGTCATAACGCTCAAAACTGCTGTCATCGATAAAGGTTTCTTGTTCGGTTTCAAGCACTTTGAAACGACTGATGGGTGGTTTGAATGACGCAAATTCACGAACGATGGTACCCGATGCCATATTGTCGACGAAAACCACAAAACGGCGGATAATGTCCTTGTTAACAAACAAGGCGGCAAAGTCATGGTGCCATGACATATTGGCCAGTTCTTTAAAGACTACATTGTCACTTTTTTCTAAGGTCGGCAACACCACTTGGGGTTTGACCGGTTCAGGTTCTGGCTCGGGTTCTGGCTCGGGTTCTGGTGGTTGCTGCATGACCAAAGCTGCCTGACTTTCAACCTGTTGCAGTCTTTCAAGTACTTCGGCTGCACTTTGTGGGCGTTTTTTTGCGGAAATTTGCAGCAA
>JABSOG010000733.1 GCA_013216025.1 Algicola sp.
TTGCTCCTTTTGCTTGGGTGAGGTCATTATCCCCGCTCAATTTGCAAAAGTTGAGCTATCCATTTGTAAGCTCACGAACGTCGGCGATCTGAATGGTAAAAATATTTATGGCAAAGGGTAGCAAAAAGGTTCCTTTATGACCGCTTTGAAACCCTTATGTGCCGTGGCTTTGCTCGCTGTTACACTGACCGTAAATGCAGGGCCAAAACCCTCTGAAATGGCGAGAACGCTCACCGCGCGTGAATTTATAACGTTTTCAGCAACCAAACAGCACTGGTATTATTACGGTGCCTTTGACGCGTTAGCGCATCACATCTCCCTTACAGACGCGGCCAAAGGCCAGTGTATTTGGCGGTGGCTGCCCGAAAAACCAAAAAAGCGCAAAGCTTTGTTGCTTAAATCCTTTGAAAAACACCCTGACCATGCGCCTACCTCGATTATTTTATCGTTGATGAAAAAACATTGCGGTTTGTACAAGACGCCCCCTACAAAGCCGAATTAACGGTTTCTTCATATCTTTCCGTTAAACTGGAGAGTGCAACAATGCGGCAATGAATCAAGGTTTTGGAAAATGGTGAAGGATTACGATTTATATGCGGCCCAGCAAAATCAGACCGATAGTACCGCTGACCAGAAAGATTACATTCAAGAATTAAATGGCGCTGAAGCAGGTCGCATTCCGCGTTTTTTGCCTGAGAGCTTGTCAAAAAACCATATGGACCGAGAAAAACGAAAAGAGGCCTTTCATTCCCAATTGAAATTATTGTTAGCAGACCCATACTATGTGCAACTATATAGCGAAGTCACGGCGCAGCTAAAAAGCGCAGAAGATGAAGCCGAGCGCGCTCTGACCGTTATCAATGAACGTTTGCTCTTCATAAAACACAAGATGAAAACCGCCCAGCCAGAGCAAAAAGCGGGGCTGGATGTTCAACAGGCTGAATTATTGTTGCATCGCAATGAGATCGAAACCTATCAGATTGAATTATTGCAGCCCATCAGTGCCACTATTAACGACGAAGATAATCCGCCATCCGTCGAGGAATTGGCTCATTTCAATTTGGTTGTCACCACTGAAAAACCGCCATTTTTTGATTTGTATTTAAAAGAAAGCCCCGACAACAACGCTGAATCAGCCGCCAAAACTTACATGCAGGACACGCCACTCAACGCCCCGTCAGTATGTGCTCATTTTGATGCAGCCCGACACGATTGCACCAGCGGCAAGAACGCCAACACACCAGCATCGCCACCGGCAAAGCTGGATCTCTTGGATTTATAGGGCTTTTGTGTACTAGTCACAAACTGGTGGCATATTTTGACGCTCTAGCAGAGTAAAATTACTCTTCATCATCAACAACAACGTTTTCCATTAGTGTTTTACATTCAACTAGTGTATCCCAATCATTGTCTTCAACATATGCTTTATAAAACTTGAGATATTCAAATAAAGCTTTCGCAGCCGAAACGGAATCGCTTTTCTCACGATATTTAGTATTGAGTGATTTTTCCTTATTACTTATTTTTCTTAACGATTTGTCAGATTTTGTTTCGTATGTATGCGAGATTACGCCCGCAATTCTATCACAATGTTCGAAAAGAGTGTCTGCGTAGTTATTGACTAAGTCAGTGTGAAATATAGTAATATAAACCCCTAATTCCCGAAATATGAGATCTGTATCAGTATGGGTTTTTTCTTCCTGAACTGTGCGCGTTTCTCTTTGTTTTCGTACTTCAGCAAACAAACCAGAAATTAAATCACCTGAAGAAATGGTGCGAAACATAGTTGTATAATAAGCGTTTAAAATACTTAACACCGTATTTGTAATAGGAAATAACTCTCTATGTGCTGTAGGGATTCTCTGTATCTCTTTGGATATTTCTTTTGCCCTTAAAATGGTTTTTGATTCTCCAATACCCAAATAAATTGCTTGTTTTAAGAAATTTTCGTTTTCATCATTATAAAAAAAATCATGGACTTCACGTGGTGACAGATTGTTTGGGCAGATTGACCGAAGTTGATTTGAAATAGAGTACCCTATTTCTACAAGTCCTATCTCATCAAATAAATCACTTGCTTCATCAAGTAGTTGACGATACGTAACTAGAGCATTTCTAAAGTTTCTAAAATACTCCCTTTCTGTATTACGATGATAAATATAAATAGCGACGAAGACAGAGCAGCCAGCAAACAGTGTTGATATTATTTTTGAAAATTCCACTAGATTCAAATTGCATTCCTCATAGGGTTATTTTTGTGGTTAAACAGTGAAAACCAGGGCTACGTTGCGGTAGCTAAAATTAAGCCACAGTACTTTTAACACACATTAAATAATATGACAATATATCTATTTTCTAAAATCTCGAAATGATAAGCGCCCCGCCGCTTGCGGCGGGTAGTTTTGCTTTTATGGGGCGGCGGGCGGGGATTGTGGTGGCTCTTGGTTTAAATGCCTTGAGGCCGCAGTCTAAAAGGCAAGCAGGCTTTCAGCTATTGCTAAAGATATGAATCTCATCATGGGCGGTTTCAATAGTGAAAATATCATTGATCTCGATATCGCGTCCCATACGTTCGTAATCAATGTAAAAAGCCAAGTGTTCGGGGATATCACCACAACTTTCTGTCAGGTCTTGCGCGTAATCGGCCACCGACTTAAATTCACCATGATAGGCATCTTCCATCAATCGGGTGGCCTCGTCAATATTGTCGGCCACATGCGCCAATAGGCGTGCACCCACTTCGCCATACTCCTCAATAAATAGAGCTTTGTTATGTATGGATTCAATGTCTTCATACTCATACAGGGAGCAACCTTCAAACCCGTCATAATCATGGACGGCGTATTCTTCGGCAAAGCCAACTGGAGATTTTTTAAGCATTGCATTGATTTGGTTTTGCATGTCGCCTAGGTCTTCAGTGGCATCAATCCAAACACCGTGCAAGTGCCCAGCATTGTATGCAGCTAAATCGGCGACATAGATTTTAATATCAGCATTTTGGGTAGAAGTTTCTAATATGGTCATGGTCAGCGTCCTTTAATTGAAGGTTGGAGTCATCGAGCGCGTCTTTTTGCGCTGCGCATGGCTCCTGCCGACTAGGGCGACTAGGCGGTGGTGAAAAAATCCAGAAAAATTGCGGAGGGTCTGCCCCCGCGCTTGCGCGGAATCAGGGCGGAAACCGTCATTTTTCTTGATTTTGAGCGGACAAGACCGCTGTTTTTGATCTTGCAAGAAGTTGGGGCGTTGCGGGGTGTCCCCGCTTGAAGGGGTGGCGAAAAACCGAGGTACGAGGTTTGAAGACAGGGGGAGACTTCCCCCTTCTAAAAACGGTTGTTTTTGCTCTTGCTCTTGATTTCAATTTTTCTGGCTACAACCTACGCAATCAAGAAGAAGCCTTGGCCGTATTCACTGGCAATAACAGTACTAGTTAGATCGCCCATCTCTGTAGAAAAAAGCGCCGAATTGAGTATTCGACGCTTTTCATTGAAATAGCTGAGTTTTACCTGCCAAAATGACGGGCTATGTCTGGATATTGCACCCGAAAAAAAAGATCAATCAGACGGACACGCTCCCATCTTCTACGGCTGCACCGCAAGGGGGCGTTATTTGTAGGATCGCTTTTCAAGTAAGTGCTCATCCACCGCATATCCGCATCTTCCCCAAACACATCATCTGCCAATGGGATGGAATAGAGTTCGCCCGTGCGATATCTAACTTCACCGTCAAACTGAACAAATGCATCGGCAATTTCATCTAACCAGGCACGTCGAGGAATAGGCATATTCCGCGCCGCTATCCAAAGACGTCGGTAATAATGCTTGTTCAACAATTCTACTTTATCCGCCACGTATACCACTTGTGGGTTTTTCATCCGCCCATTGCACCAATGGCTGTTATAGCCTTTGGTTCTTTTTGTGGGTTCCTCATAGTTGTGTTTTTTTAAAGTGTCCATATCTAAGTCTCTTCCTTCTTGTTTAAGATTTAATCACTGTACAAGATGGCATAACTGATCTTGGGAAACTAATAAAAAGACATAACACGGTAGTGCTATGGCTCTAATCAATTGAAATATCGAAATATTAAACTCAATACAAAACATAAAGACCTTTAGATTACGGATAAGGAGTCAATTTATTTTTAGTTATTTGGAGGGTAGCTTTAATTATTTTCGGTTCAATCCAAAGTGGATTTAATCCCAAAACAAGCCAAAAAACACTCAGCATATTCATTGAATACAACAAACCTTTAGTACCCGCAACAACCCCAAATTTAGGGTGCTGAATGGCAAAAGAAATGGATATTAATCGGACGCTCTGCCATTTACGGCAAATTACTAATGGGAGTGTCGCCCCTTTCTACTCAGGTGCTAGGCGGTGGTGAAAAAACCAGAACAATTGCGAAGGGTCTGCTCTCGCACTTGCGCGGAATCTGGTCAGAAACCGTCACGGTACTTGATTTTGAGCGGCCAAGATCACTGCTTTTGACTTTGATCTTAAAAAAATTGGGCCGTTGCGAAGTGTGCCGATTTAAGAAGTTCAGGAAACGCGAAGCGGTTA
>JABSOG010000734.1 GCA_013216025.1 Algicola sp.
CATTGATGAACTCGCTACCCTGATGACCGCTTGGGCGGATGAAAATCAACTGACCATAGACAGCCATGGTTATGACGTGAATGACCGAATACAGGCTGAAATTGCGTTGTCGTGGATCACCATTGGCTCATATTATGAAGATATGCTGTGTGAATTTGTGCCGACTGAGACCGCCAGTACTGATGAGTATTTTGAGTTTATTTACCAAGCTGGTGGTTTCCAGTTTATGGCCGACGAAGGTTTGCTGAGTTGGCTGCCGTATCACATGCAGGCGGCATTAGAGCTTGGCAACTTTGCCGTGCCGCTGGCGCATATCGAAGACTTATTGAGTTTTGACGTGAAAGATTTTGGGTTAAATATGGTGGGCAGGCCGTTACCTGAGTTTGACCCTCAGGTGATGCAAGATATTTATGATTGGGCAGCGCAGGAGGCCAGCCAGATGATCATGATTTATGGCGAGCAGGACATTTTTACTGGCGGGGCGTATCCCGTGGTGACCGACGAAGCACGAGATTTACAATTGCATATTGCACCGGGGTTGCATTCGATTGGGCTTGGGCAGCTTTCGCAAGAAGCACAACAGCAAGTTATCAGTGCTGTGCAACGATGGGCATCTCAGTAATTTTAGTACGTTTGACCGATTAGCCATCGCTGCAATTGGTTATATTTTCTGCCTATGATCATCGGGCAGGATAATATCAATGAGTTCAGAGCAAAATAATACCGTTAACAGCAGCGGATGGCGGGAAAAAATCAAAGACCATGGTAAGACTGTGGCACTGGGGGTTGCGGGCGTCATTTCTGCTGCGTTGATCCCAATATGGCAGATTTATTTTGTCGAAACCGCCGATGTGATTATTGAGGTTGCCGCCATCAGCCGCATTGAGTCCAACAACTATAAAGTGCCGTTAGACACCGAGGAATTGACTTTCCTAAAACCGTATATTCCCGAATCATTGTTGTATGAGTATGATAGCGTCGGCGTAAAAGGCGATAGAATCGACTATCCAACATTCACCCTTACTGTTTTGTTTAATGCTTATGATAAGGCAAAGCAGGATTTGAAAAATATCTCGATCACCAAGGCCAACTTACTGAGCAACATAGCCACCATTGACTTATTTTTGGACCCGACCAACACTAAAAACGAACTGATAGAGTTTCGCCTCAGTCAGCTTAAACGGTGGGATTTAAGAAACTATATTGACGATGCCGAAGCTAGCTATTATGAACAGCAGGTGCTGGCGATCACCCGAAGCTATTCAACCATTAAATTTGAAAATGGACTGCCTAAGATCAATACCCAGGCATTACAATTTCTCCTAAAAGATATCAAAGAAGACATTACAGACGTTATCGAAAGCAGCAACATCAGGCTCGAAGGTTTGCGCGACAACATTCGCAGCATTGAAACTCAGCTGGACAAACTCAAATCCATACAATTGAACCAATTTACTTACTTCAAGGTGGATGTCGCAGCATCGAATACCGGTAGAGTCAGCACTTCATTGCGTCCGCTGGCCTTGATGAGAGTGCAGATCAGCGACGACAATTATGTCGATATTCGGCTGATAATGGACGATTACAAAGTACAGGGCGAGTTGCTGCCCTCATCAACCAACATCATTCATTACCGTTCGGCTGAGATATACAGCTTTCCTAAAGAAGATCAATCACTGGTCAATACGTTTTGGGGCAGCACGGGCAGGGTGCGGTTGTTCAGCCTAGATACCAAGCACAATGTGTTTACCTCCAACCAAATCGCTTTTGTCGATAACCTCAATCAAAAGGTGATTTTTGATAAATTGAAGAAGGTTGCGGCTATTAATATGGTGGTGGGTGGTTGACAAACTAGCTGTGCGGACTCTATTTAATACTAGGTAACGCCTGCGCAAGAGTTTATAGGAATGAAATTTGAACCTTAATCTACCTCCTAAAAAACGAAATCCCCCAAACCTCATTTTGCTATGGAAACAAACAACGGTTGTACCTTACACAACCGTCTCACATTTAAGCCGCTTTCATCAGTATTGCAGGTAAGTTATCAAGCTTAAATAACCGCCGAATATTGCGTGGATATTTGCCGAACAGCTTCTTGTTGTCCTGCTCTTCTTTTATAATTTCCTAATCAGCATGGAGTCTGCAATTATGCCAACCAGTGTTTTGCCCAATGAGTGTTGACCACTTTTCTTTCGCATGTCACGCTTTATGATCTGCACCGGTAAAATCCAACACTGAAAAAGAACCGGGAATTATTAGAAACCATCAGAGGAGTTGGCCCGGTTGTGTCTCGAATGATGGTTTATCTGTTGGCAGCCAAAAAGTTTAAAAATGCCAAGTCGGTAGCAGCGTATTTGGGACTTATTCCGAAGCTTGTTGAGTCGGGGAAAAATAAGGGCAAAACAGTATTAAGCAAAATGGGGCCTGCGAAATTCAGAGCAAAACTGTACATGGCAGCTGTCGCTGCCAGCACCCATAATCCAGATATACGAGCCCAAAAAGAGAAATTATTGAAGGCTGGAAAAACCCCAATGCAGGCAGTTGGCGCGGCAATGAGAAAGCTTGTTCAAATCTGTTATGGGGTCGTAAACAGTCAAACCGAATATCAGCCTCAAGTAAGTTTAAAAACCACTTGAAGCTGATTATGAGAGATGGTATCTACACACAAATCGACTTTTGTGACGACCTCCATGTATTTGTCCGTGTGAGGCTTTTGACTCAACAGACCCCCGTTAAACTTTTGCATTTCTTTTTCATTTTCTTTTCGTTTGTTGCCGTCAAGTCGTATTGATAAGTCAATTTTGTATTATTCAACTTTGTATTATTCAATAAGAGGGCTTTGCGATGTCATTTGCGGCAAAAGAATTCAACGTGGTTACCAATCACGAACAACAGTACTCCATTTGGCCAACCAGTAAAGATCTGCCTTTGGGCTGGTCGCTGGCGGGTTTTTCCGGTAGCAAGGAAGACTGCCTGACGCACATCGACGAAAACTGGACTGACATGCGACCGCTGAGCCTGCGTGAGCGCATGGCGGAACAAATGGCTAACGCTTAATTTCCTCGCGAAATTGAACAAACGATTCATAAAACGATTCATAAAACAAACGAATAATTAAGTTGGGTGTGAAAGGTGGTTAATTTTAGAAGTTTCATCACGGTCTGGCTGGGCCAAAGCGTATCCATGCTGTCGACAAACATTTTTGCGTTTGCGATCGCTATCTGGATTTACGACAAAACCGGCTCAGCGGCACAATTGGGTTTGACGATCTTTTTCGGCATATTACCCGGTATCCTGTTGGCACCGATTGCTGGTGCCATTGTTGACAAACTGCCACGCAAATCAGTCATGCTGACCTGTGACCTGATTGTCGGCGCTTTAACCCTGTTGGTATTCTACCTGGTCTATAACGACATATTGGCCATCTGGCATATATATACCCTGATAGCCCTTAAATCTGTTATTGACAGCTTTCAAAACCTGGCGTACAGCGCCTCTATATCTACCCTGGTACCTGACCTCAAGCTCAGAAGCAAGGCCAACGGCATGTTGCAGTTGTCCGGTGGCATAAACGATATTGGTGCGCCGATCATTGCCGGTTTACTGCTGCTCGCGGTTGGTATTGAAGGCATTATCCTTATCGATATCGCTTCTTTTGTGTTTTCGGTGATCACCTTGTTAATCGTCAAGTTTCCATCGGTTAAAGCCGCTGACAATGCCGGTGAACAGGACGGTGAGGCAAGTGAAGGCGAGGGTGGTACATTCTGGCAAAACGTGGGTTATGGCTTCAAATTCATTAAAGCCAGACGTCCATTGGTTATTTTGCTCGGCGTGATTGCCATGGTTAACCTGAGTATGGGTTCGGCGACTATTCTGTTCAGAACCCTGGTGCTGGATTTAAGCAATGCAGAAGTGTTGGGTAACCTGGTGAGCTTCGGTGGTGTTGGCGGCCTGTTGGGCGGCGTATTAATGTCCGTTTGGTCTGGCTTCAAAAACAAAATTACCGGCGTGTTGTTGTCTTTCTTCGCCGTTGGTTTGAGCATGGTTGCCGTTGCCTTGGTACAACCTAACGTCATGATGCTGGGTTTGCCGGTTTTTGCTTTCTTCTTTGCTATTCCTGTTGCGATGGCGTCTACCAACTTTATCTGGCAGAGCGCTGTGAATGCAGACGAACAAGGCCGGGTATTCGCGGTAAGACGCATGATTGCGATGATCATTTTGCCGATTTCGTATCTGGCGGCGCCGGCGGTTGTTGATTATGTCGTGAACCCGGCACTGGCAGCACAAGGTTGGTTCGAGCAGTTGATGTCACCTATTGTCGGCGCAAAATCATCGGCGGACGACGCCGTGGTATTCCTTGTTATGGGGGTATTCTGCCTGATTGTTGCGGCATTGGCTTCAATGAGCAAAGAACTGCGTGCTATCGGTGTTGTTGTCGAAAAAGACGAAAAAGACGATGAAGGTCAACAAGCCGAGCTGGAAACAGCCTAAATAACCTATTGGAGAGTAATTATGAAAGCTGCAAGTACAACCGTACCTTTAATGT
>JABSOG010000735.1 GCA_013216025.1 Algicola sp.
TGTCACCGGTTTTTACGGTAACACTCAAATTTCTTATGCCAAACCACGCACTTATGGTGTTGTTGTTAGACGTAACTTCTAAATCGTCAATGATTTGGGCATATAACATCCAATTGCCACCCGCTTAGCTGTATTTTCTTGAAAAACAGCCGCTTTGGGATTAAAGTGGGTGGCACAATCGTTATCATCAGTTTTGTTTGGAAATCATACATGAAGAAAGTATCAGGAATATTGTTGGCATTGTTGGTTAGCTTTGGTGCATTTTCCGCTCAGTCGGTCAATTACAAATTGCTTACCGTTGCCTCCTACCTGAATTTCTACCTGTTGAACCTCAATGCCTGTGAAGATTTTCACCCGACCGTCAGAAAAAGTGCGTTGTCTGCCGAAAATGCCATTTACCCTTGGCTTGAAGCCCTCAATCGCAAAGTCGTGGTCTATAAACTCAACGATAAAGACAAGTCTGCTATTGCTAATACGGTGGTCGATAGACGCAAAGAACTGAATGAACAAATTGCTGAAAATGAATTTACCCTTGAGCATTGTGAGGCCATCATTCACATTGTTAAATCCGGTTTGGACAGTTCGCTGCTGAAAATACTTAAATAGCCGCAAACCGCTTAAAAACCCGGCGTTACCACCTAAAATCCAATGCCTACGCAGATAAGTTCTTCCCTTTTCATGCTGAAAAGGTTAATTTAGCTGCCTTGTCAAAGCTCGTTAATCAAATGTGAATTCAGATGTCAGCAAAAGCCCAGTTATACCAAGATTTAGCGCTTCAGGCCGATGCGCTGTTAAGTGATGAAACTAATCTTATTGCCAACATGGCCAACCTAAGTGCCTTAATTTTCAACACGTTAGAAGACGTTAACTGGGCCGGGTTCTATTTTTCTGAAGGTAACGAACTGGTGCTTGGGCCGTTCCAGGGGCAGCCTGCCTGCATCCGCATTCCCATGGGTAAAGGGGTGTGCGGGACCTGCGCGGCAACGGGCGAAGTGCAGTTGGTTGGAGACGTTCACGCATTCGATGGACATATAGCTTGTGATGCCACGAGCAACGCTGAATTGGTGGTGCCTTTTTTCAAGGGTTCTGAACTGATTGGGGTGCTCGACATTGACAGTCCATCACACAATCGCTTTGATGAAGAAGACAAAGCGGGTGTGCAGGCATTGGTTAATATTTTGGAAGAGGCAGTCTTTTAACGATGAAAGATTTGGTTAATATTCAGGACTTTCTGGTTACCCCGGATGAACTCGGGGACTGGGAAGGTGACGAAGAAATTGTAGCGGATAAAATGAATGAGTTGTTGCACTATTGCTGGTCTTTGATACCAGATGATACCGACATTTTACTCATTGAACAGATTCTTAGCAGTATCTGGGATAATTTTAGAGGAGACACTGTGATACTTGATGTTGATATTGATCAATTGCAAGATTGGGTGGTCACTCATATACGTACCATCCAAAACACGGATAAATAAAGGTTTGATTGAATAATGGTTACCAGCGAAAAAACAAGCGAAACACTCAACGATGTCACTGCAACAACAGCGGAAGCTACTGTCGAAACCCCAGTGGAAACGTCAGTAGAAACGTCAGTAGAAACGCCAACGGAAGTCGCGGCATCAGCCGTTGCCGACGAAGTGGAAAAACTCACTGATGTAAAACAGATCATCGCGTTTCTGGCAGGCAAATTTCCCCTTTGCTTTAACGTCGAAGGTGAGGCGAAACCGCTTAAAATCGGCATTTTTAAAGATTTAGCCGAACAAGTGGGTGACGAAG
Source organism: Algicola sp. (assembly GCA_013216025.1). Lineage (GTDB taxonomy): Bacteria > Pseudomonadota > Gammaproteobacteria > Enterobacterales > Alteromonadaceae > JABSOG01. Next base: position 1,782 of record JABSOG010000735.1, read on the forward strand.
GTATTGTCAGTCGTACGCAATTGCGTCAAGCATTGCGTCGATATACCTCTAGTTGGCGTTATCTCAAGTGTGTTGCCAAGGGCGGCGTTAGAATTGATTTATGTGGTGAACCTGGTGATGCACTTGAAACCGACCATATCGAACACGCAGTAAAAGAGCTCGAACAGAGCAAAGCGAAGTTCGAAAAGAGTCGAAAAGCGATGAAAGACAAGAAGATTTACAAAAAGTCGCAAAAAGAAACTGGCGAACACACCCGAAAACAGGCTAAATTTAACAGTAGCAAACAACGTTCTGATCAGGGCGGCAAAAAATCTGACGGTAAGGTCGATAAGAAAGCCGACAATAAGGTCAAGAACAAAGTGGTTGAATTATTACCATTAACCCCAGATAATAATAAAACTGGCACCGCAGTTTTGGTTAAATTCGGACAGTCTCCGGTACCTGGAGTGATAAAAGAAGTTTCCACCAAAGGTGAAATTCATGTTCAGCTTAACAGTGGTATGGTAATAAAAACCAAGTTTGAAAATATCTTTTTGGCTTAGGTTCAGGCAAGACAGTCCTGAACCTTTGCGTATACGCAGTTTATCAGGAGTTTTGATATGGTTTACAAGTTTCAGGCAAAATCATCATTGTTATTGATGTCAATGATGCTTTCCTTCACCGCTGGTGCCTCTACGGCACCCAGTAGAGAAGAAATCCCCGTTCTTAATCAAGAAAGCCAACACGCCGCCGCCAGCAAACGCATCACCAATCTTTTTACCCGCTCACATTACAAAGACTTCGATTTTAACGATGTGTTGTCTGGTAAAATCTTCGAGCGCTATTTTGATAATCTCGATTTTAACAAAACGATTTTTCTTGCCTCGGACATTAAACAATTCGACAAGTTAAAAACCGGCTTTGACGATGCTTTGGCCAGTGGCGACTTAAGTGTTGCTTTTAAAATTTACAATCTTGGTATGAAACGTCGTTTTGAGCGTTACGAGTATGCCTTGAGCCTGCTTGAAAAACCGATGGATTTTACCAAGGTTGATAATTACTACTTTGATCGCAAAGAGGCCACATGGGCCAAAGATGTTACCGAGCTCAATGAAATGTGGCGTCAACGGGTCAAATACGATGCGCTCAGCATGTCGATGACCGGTAAAGAATGGCCAAAAATTAAAGAAGTATTGGGCAAGCGTTATAAATATGCGTTGAAGCGTCTGACCCAGTCACAAAGCGAAGATGCTTTTCAAATGGTGATGAATGCGTTTTCTCGCAGCATCGAAGCCCACACCTCCTATTTGTCTCCCCGCAGTGCCGACCGCTTTAAGCAAGATATGAGTTTGTCTCTTGAAGGTATCGGTGCGGTATTACAATCAAACGAAGATTATACCGTTATCCGTTCTTTGGTTGCCGGAGGTCCTGCAGCCAAATCTGAGAAGTTGAGTCCTGAGGACAAAATTGTCGGTGTTGCTCAAGACGGAGAAGAATTCAAAGATATTATCGGCTGGCGTCTTGATGACGTTGTTGACCTTATCAAAGGCCCAAAAAACACCAAAGTGCTGTTGCAGATTGTTTCTGGCTCAGATGAAACTGCGTCAAACATTCGAATTGTTCCTATTATACGGGATACCATTCGCCTTGAAGACCGGGCAGCCAAATCTGATGTATTCAAATCAAGCGTCGAAGATTTTAATGCCAAGGTAGGGGTGATCACCATCCCAAGTTTTTACAACAATCTGTCAAAAGATGTGGCCAAAGAAATAGACGCCTTAAAACAAAAGGGTGTTAACGGTGTCATTATTGATTTGCGTGGCAACGGCGGTGGTTCACTAGGTGAAGCTATTTCGTTGTCGGGTTTGTTTATCGACAAAGGTCCGGTCGTGCAGATCAGAGGTCAAACTGGCAAAATCGCCACTGAGTCTGACCGAGATGGTGTGACTTATTACGATGGTCCGTTGACCGTTTTGGTTGACCGTTACAGTGCTTCGGCGTCTGAGATTTTTGCCGCAGCCATGCAAGATTATGGCCGAGCGGTTATTGTCGGTGAATCAACCTTCGGTAAAGGCACAGTGCAACAGCATCGTGGTCTGGGTCGTATTTACGACTTGTATGAAAACCCATTGGGCAGCATTCAATACACCATTGCCAAGTTCTACCGCATCAACGGCGGCAGCACGCAGCACAAGGGCGTTGAGCCTGATATCCTGTTTCCTTCAGCGATTGTTCCGGCCGAGTGGGGCGAGTCTCAAGAAGATAACGCGTTACCATGGGACAGCATTAAAAGAGCCAGCTACACGACTTTCATTGATTTTGGCAGCGATGTAACCGCGCTCAAGGGTAAACATGTGTCGCGGATTAAAACCGACCCTGAGTTCAATTATCTTGGCGAAGACATCAAAGAATACAAGAAAAACAAGGACAAAAAGTTTACGTCGTTGAATAAGAAAACTCGTATTGCCGAAAGGGAAGATAAAAAGGCAAAACGTCTGGCTCGGATTAACGAACGTCTGGTTCGAATGAAAATCAAACCAATTAAAGACCTCGATGATATTCCAGATGCCATCTCCGACCTTGACCCGTTCTTGGAAGAGACCGCGCGGATCACCTCGGATTTGATTATGCGGGGGCGTTATGCCAAAAACACCACCAAGAGCAGCGTTGACAAATAGCGGCTGATTTTTGGTCATGAATACAAGGGTAGCTTTTGCTACCCCTTTTTTTGGGGGGTGTGCCTGCGGCACTAAAGTCAAAAGCTTTCACCACGGAGGCA
>JABSOG010000736.1 GCA_013216025.1 Algicola sp.
CGCTAGCAGTGGTTGCAGATATGCTGCATTTCCAGTTCAACCAATGCGAGCAAGAGCTAATGCCGTTTTTATTCCAGCCTTTGCGACGATCAAATTCCGCGAGTGCTTTCAAAAAACGATACGTAACTCCATTGATATGACCGGCCAGCTCCGTAATTTTGTCCGCAAGCTCGGCATCGCTATAGTACTTAAAATCGTTATTGGCGTTATCGGTTAAATCATTCTCAAAACCATTTTCAAAAGGTGAGTGCATCAGGCCCATTTCATTCCCCTTATAGCTATATTTTTAGTTCAAACACTGTATATAAATATAGCATAAAATGGACTAAACCGCTGGTTTTTTAGCCAGTTAAGTGTTGATATTTCGCTATTAACATGAGTAGCTTTTGCAACGCTAAATGATTCCGCGGAAGCATTTATGAATTTTTGTTTTGACTGTGAATTTCAATAGTCCCACCTAACACCCCCTCACAAACCCACCAATATTCCGGGTCTTTTGATCAAACTCAACACCCAGCAAAATAACGGTTTTATTACTGTGCTGATATTTTTGGGCATACTGCTTGTCTAGAATCTGTTGCAACGCTTCTTCTTTGGTGCCATTGAGTTTCTTGACCATGGATGATGACGTACCAATTTTATGTCTTCATGGGTAGTTGTTGTTTCAGCACTCCAATTCAACTAGTGTAATCACTCACACTATTTTCAAGGTGAATCAATGACATTTTTTGAGCAAAATATCGAAGTTCCTGTATTCCTTCTTTTCTTGATTTTGATAGGTATTTTACAGGTTGTAAAGTCCTATAGCAGCAAAGGAAGATGCAAAAAGGCCTTTAAAAAAAACCTTAAAGCCAAGCTGACAGAGTGTAACGATGGCATCGTCAGCAAAGTACAGGGTGATATTCAATTGTGTCACGCGCCAATTAATGCGCTTTGCTCAAACAACGATTGCGCCGCCTTCTCCGTGTGGATGGAAGAAGAGTATACCGCTGATTCTAATAGGGGTTTATATGAACAGCAAATACCGCTATGGCGTGTTATCGCCTCAAAGGAACAGGCAACAGACTTTCTATTGAAACAGGATGACGCGTTTGCTTTAGTATGTACAGACAGCGCTTTTTTCGTTTGGCAACGCGTGCTTCAATTCGAAAAAATGACAACAAATAATGAAAATCCAGCCATCGTAAAGAAGGCAAAGTATTTGTTGAAAGAGTCAGGTGTTTTGCCACACACTTTTGTTCACCAATCTGCCGGTTACCGCTGCAAAGAAGCCGTGCTTGCACCTGGAGAGCAGGTTGTGGTTTGTGGTCAAGGTCACTGGCAAAGCATTGATGATTTCGACTATCTGCGCTTTTTGGCACAGCAAGGGATTGAAAAAATTCTGGTATTTCGCCACAACGATAAAAACCCTTTGTACATCAGCCAAGATAATGCTCACTTGAAGTCTTATCGTTAAACTAACTCAGCGCACCTTTATTCGTGCTCGCAAGTAATCCGTATTTACGACTTATCCACCAGCTGCGCCAACTCGGTTTAGTTAGCCTTGAATACAACCATATGATTTTTGATTTTCCAGCGCTTTTTCCATCAGCTTCGGAAAAATTTCTTTATTTTTACCATCATATAGAATAATGAAGCCATCTGCAGAAACGGTATTTTCAGGCGACTGTACAAATGTTAGGGTTTTATTACAATTGACAATATTCTAGAATTAAATTTCGTCGATGTGTCCAAAACACCCAAGCTTATACGTTATTATCATGTCAACGAACTAAATTGCTGACAAAACACTATTTATGACGGAGTAAAAAATGAAAAATAAAACGTATATGTGCATATTACGCAGCGATACTGGTGGTTGTGAGAAGCCTTCACCATCCGAAATGGAGTTGCAATACGCCAAGTATCAAGCATGGCAGCAAAAGTTTGCCAGCAATATACTGGATATGGGCAATAAACTGGGCGCTGCTGGCAGCGTTGTCCGACACGAAAGTGTTAACGACGGTCCTTTTATTGAGCTTAAAGAGATTATTGGCGGCTATATGACGCTAACAGCAAAAACGCTAGACGAAGCGATAACGGTAATTCAAGCAAGCCCCATGGTCGCAAGTGAAGGCACAAGCATAGAGATTAGAGAAATCTGCACGCCTTGAATCAACAAGTACAAGTAGAACATGTATTTCGCCACGAGTATGGAAAACTGGTGGCGTTATTGTTGCGACGTATTGGTGTGCAGCACTTGGATGCTATTGAAGATGCAGTGCAATGGGCAATGGCTCAGGCACTGGATTTTTGGTGCAAGGATAATATTCCAAGCTCACCATCAGCGTGGCTTTATCAAGTAGCCCATCGTCACCTGCTTTCAGAGTTTAAGGCGACACAACGAAGAAGTATTCTATTAACCGAACATTCATACATAGCACAAAACGAAGTCATTGAGCTTGAAGAAGCCCCCTTTGCTGGCGAGATGAGTGATTCTATGCTGCGAATGTTGTTTGTCGCTTGCAGTGATGCAATTCCGATTGAGTCTCAGTTGGTCTTTACCCTCAAGAGTTTATGCGGCTTTAGCATTAGAGAAATAGCACTGAGGCTGTTTATCACTCAAGCCAATGTGTACAAACGCTTTAGTCGCGCAAAACAGCAGCTCAAGAATCAGACGCTTGAGCTGGATATGCTGCCAGATGATGAGATGGTCGCTCGGCTGCCTTCGGTACATCGCGTCTTATACCTACTATTTACCGAAGGATATCTGTCTTCTCATACTGACACCGCAATTCGGCGAGACCTGTGTGAAGAAGCCATTCGCTTAACAAAGTTGCTGGGGGCCAGTAAATTTGGTGACGTGCCCAATAGCTATGCGTTGTTGGCGTTAATGTATTTTCATCTAGCCAAAATCAATACTAGGCAGGATTCATATGGATCTTTACTTTTATTAGAGCAACAAGACAGGCGCAGGTGGAATAAACAACAAATTACAGTGGCAATGGGCTTTTTGGCACAGTCTGCCACGGGTAATACTATTTCTCGTTACCATATAGAAGCGGGTATTGCTGCCGAACATTGCCTATCACCATCCTTTGAACAAACACCTTGGGAGAAGATTGTTGCCTCATATGAGTTATTGCACAGCATTGCACCTTCACCACTGCACTATCTAAACCACGCAATAGCTACTGCACAGTGGAAAAGCCCTGAAGCAGGGTTAGCGGTATTAAATTCTATCGATATTCCTGACTGGCTTGATCGTTCGTATCATTGGTATGCGGTGCAGGCTGATTTACTTTTTCGCAGCGGTGAAACGATTCAGGGACAAGCGTACGCAATTCTGGCAATAGCAGCGGCCCCCACCGATAGTATTAAGCAATTATTGTCCAAGCGACTGAAAGTGCGGTGAGTTATGACTTATCCACCAGCTGCGCCAACTCGGTGCGGCTGCGAATGCCCAACTTGTCATAAACCTGATAAAGGTGGTTCGATACAGTAGAAGGGGCAACGGTCAGAATTTTGGCCGCTTCTTTAAAAGACAACCCTTTGCAGATAAGTTCGACCACTTGCTTTTCGCGGTTGCTGAGCCTATCCAGTGGCCCCAGCAATCGTAAGCTGACCAAAAACAAATCCCCTAGCGTTTTGAAAGTCACCAAAAGGTTATTGATTTCAACCGTTTGATTCTCGTTAGGGATGGGAAACGGCAAAGTAATACCTTCTCTCATCGGAAAATATTCATTGAGCAAAGCAACAAACCTGGGCTGGGCTTCATGAAAGCAACCCTGTTGATCGCAAATAGCCGAGGTTGCCTGATCTTTGGTTTGTTGCAAGTAGTTACCTGCCCGCAAGTGTAGAAAAAACGCGTGTGACGCCGCGCAAACCAAATGATAAATCAGCCGCTGTTGCAGCTTTTGTTCTTGTTCTGTAAAAACGTTTTCTCGGTCAAAGCGATATAAACTGAGCAAGGTATACAAGCCACTATTTTCGTCGAAATGCCCCGCGGCCAAAATGCGTTCTATGCCATAGGGTTCGAACAAGCGCTGATATAGCGCCGACTGGTAGAACTCATCATCACTATAAACATCTGACATATTCACCGGCTTGCCGAGATTGTTGATCACCGCATCACGAATGGGGTTGATATCCAGTGTTTCTTTAAGTCGCAGGGCGTATTTTTCGTCGAGCCCAACATGACTAACGTAATGAAAATCAATGCTGGCCTGATTGCCAGAGCACAAAAAGGCCGCGTCAAAGTCAATCACCCTCGACAGCTGTTCTAACGCCCACACTCGATATTGGTCAGGGGCTATCCGCGCGGATTCCCTGTAAAGCACGCTAATCAATTCATCTACATTGCTGGTTTTTGTCATTTTTTTGATGCTCTAGGTGATTTTTACTATTCATTATTTTGATTATTGTCGTCACAATAGGTGTATTCCTTTACCTATCAAGAATCTATCAAGGACCATCATGAAACCTAATACCCACATTGAACCCGGACTTGTGACCAATGAGGCATTGTTTGACTACGCGTTTTTTCAACAATTTAAA
>JABSOG010000737.1 GCA_013216025.1 Algicola sp.
CAAGTAACTGCATTGCGGTGATATCGCTTTGAAGTAAATCATGATCTTTAATCACATCTACCCCCAGCAACGTATTATCCTGACCCAACTCTTCCATAATAAACGCCACGGTCGAACCTGAACCCATGATGTAATATTGATGCGCTTCCATTTCGCCAATCACGTATTCGGCAATGTCTTGCAATACCAGTTCGTTCGACTCTTTACCGCCAGATTTGGTCGCCTGAATATAACGCAGCTCGGCTGGCACCTGCATTTCGCCATACAACTTGGCTTTAACATTACCCTTGCGAAACGCCTCTTCGTCAATGTCCATCACATCAGCATCGCCAACACTTAACATCTGCCCTTGTGCCATCATCGCCATGACACGGCCCGCAGCCTTAGGGGTTACCGCGTAAACACCTGAGTGAATTTTACAGCCTGCGGGAATGCCCAATACTAAAGTCTGCTCTTCAACCATCGAACAAATATCTCGTGCGGTCCCATCGCCACCGGCGAACAATATAATATCGACCTTGGCTTGTGTCATGGCTGTTACCGCGTTACGGCTGTCTTGCGCTGTGGTTTTGTCACTATGGCTGTGCGCAATCACTTGATGCGCCAAACCCAGCGCTAAACAGGCGCTTTCGCCCATATCGCCATTAACCGTGAAAATTTCAATATTGTCTTTGTGTTCGAGCAACTCACCCAGCGCGATTCCAGCTCGCTTGTTGGCCATGGGCACAGCGCCCAGCGCCAGTGCCTGCTCGGCAACGTTGTCGCTGCCTTTTAACGCTACCGAACCGCCGAGGCCCGCCAGTGGGTTGATGATTAAACCGACTTTTAATTTACTCATAAACAAGGCTCCAATTCAGTTAAACCATCAAATTCAAACTGTGTTAGCGAAGTGGGTTTTGTGGTTTGGTAATAAGCGCTCAAAGCATCAATCAGCTGCTGAGTCCGCTTGGGAAAGCCGCTTTTAAGAAATGTGGCCACTTGTTGATAAACCTTGTGTTGAAAGGCAAGGCGATCGGGTTCTTGTTCGCCATCAAGATTGTCGCAGCTGGCATTAAAATCAAACCCAGCAGCAACACTCAACGACCATTCGATCGCCTGTGGTTTCACTTCAACTGATTCGAAGGTCTGTTGCTGCACCACGGTGCGGCCATCGGGGTTATACCAGTAACCAAAATCTTCGAGCTTGCGCCGCTGGGCACCAGCCACCAGCCAATGCGATATCTCATGTAATGCACTGGCGTAAAAACCATGGGCGAAAACAATTCGATGATCCGAGTGAGCATCACCACCGGGCAGGTATATGGGCTCCCCATCGCCTTTAACCAGCTTGGTTTGATATTGGTGATAGAAGGTCTGCTGAAAGATTTCAATCAAGTCTTCGTTTTTGTGGTGACGGTGGTGGGGCATTTACTGGCTCTGACAAACAACAAAGGCGCAATTTTACGCAAGTTAACGGACAATTGCAGTACTAATACCTCACTATTACCTCACTTTAGATTGTAAATTCAAAAATGATGCTCTAAATTAGCAGTATTCAAACATCCGTTTAAGTCACACGCCCATGAAAAACATTCTCGCCCGTCAAAAAGCCGCCTTTAATAAAGCGCCCTGCCCACCGCTTGCGCAAAGAAAACAGCAGTTAAGCGCATTAAAGGCCAGTTTGCTCAATAACAAACAATTGATCTGTGATGCGGTGAGTCAAGATTTTGGCTATCGCAACGCCAACGAAACCCAGATTTTAGAATTGATGACCACCATTGGCGACATCAATTTTACCCTGAATAATCTACGTAAATGGATGAAACCTGAACGCCGTTCAGTCGCCCTGCAATTTTTACCCGCCAGCAATACCATCACTTACCAACCTTTAGGTGTGGTCGGTATCATAGTGCCTTGGAACTACCCGCTTTACTTGGCGATCGGTCCACTATTGGCTGCTTTGGCTGCCGGTAACCGGGCAATGCTAAAAATGTCTGAATTCACCCCGACACTAAACGCAGCGCTTAAAAAGATTTTGGCTGAGTGTTTTACAGAAGATCAGGTGGCAATAATTGAAGGTGAAGCAGACGTAGCGGCCGAATTTTCACGCCTACCGTTTGATCACATTATGTTTACCGGCTCCACCGCCGTTGGCAGGCATGTAATGAAAGCTGCAGCAGAAAATCTGACCCCAGTAACGCTGGAGTTGGGCGGTAAATCTCCAGTATTCATCGACGATAAAATGTCACTAAAGACAGTCGCCGAACGCATCGTATTTGGCAAATGCCTAAACGCAGGACAAACCTGCGTAGCCCCAGATTACCTACTGTGCCCCACAGCCAAAGTCGATGCGCTAGCGCAAGAAATCAAAACCGTATTCAACAAATTATACCCAGATTTTGCCAATAACGACGATTACACCCATGTGGTCAACGACAGACAATACCAACGTTTACTGAGCTGGCTAGACGAAGCCGATGCGGCAGGTGCCAAAATCATCAGCACCACACAGCAAAACTATCAAAGTTACCGCGCCAAGCGAAAACTGCCATTGCAAATGGTGCTTAATGCCCCAGACAGTTTAAAAGTGATGCAGCAAGAAATATTCGGCCCAGTGATGCCCATCATCGGTTATGACTCGGTAGATGAAGCGATAAAATACGTGCAAGACCGACCTCGCCCGCTGGCGCTGTACATCATGAGTTTTGACAAAAAGTGGCAGCAACAGGTTTTGAATAACACCCACTCAGGCGGCGTAACCATCAACGACACCGTCATTCACTTTGGCCAAAAAGATATGCCCGTTGGTGGTATTGGACCGTCGGGCATGGGGCATTATCATGGTATTGAAGGGTTTAAGACGTTTTCAAAGGCTCGGGGCATTCATGCCAAAGGGCGGATTAATGCGGTGCAGTTTATACATCCGCCTTATCATAAGTCTTTGTTGGGGCTGGTTTTGAAGCTGTTTATGCGGTGAGTTTGATTAAAAATTTGCGGTAGTCAATCCACTATAAAATGTGCCATTTTCACTGCTAGATTACTGCCCAAATTCACTGTAGATTAGAGTAACTTAAGCTTTAAAACAGTTAGTTGGTTTCGTGAATTGCGTTAAGTTTTTCGTATCTATTTTATTTTTTGTGTTGATTTTTTTTATCGGCGCAGCTACTGCCTCTATTCGCACCTTTCAAACTTTTGGTCTTGAACAAGGTTTGTCTCAATTGTCAGTGAACACCATCGTTCAAGATAATCAGGGGTTTATCTGGATTGGTACCAATGATGGTTTAAACCGCTACGATGGTCAGTCTTTTACGGTATTTCGCAATGATCCAAATACTAGCCACTCGCTTGCGGGCAATGCGGTCAGTGCGCTGCTTTTTGACGATGAAAACAACCTGTGGATCATGACATCTGCGGGTCTAGACAGTTTTGACCGGGCGACGGGCCGTTTTATTCACTACACCACGGATAAGTTTGACAAGCCGTTTTTTAAAAATACCTTTGCTTGGACCATGAAAGCAGGCCACGAAAACACCCTGTTAATTGTCACCACTGTCGGTGTACTGGTTTTCGACAAGCAACTCAAACAGTATCGGCTTATTGATGCGAAAAAAGAAATTAACGATGTTGATGTGATGCCAAACGCACAACTTTTGTTGGTTACCAATAATGGTCTGTATCGGTATAATCCCCACAATCAAAGCACATCACAAATTCCATTGCCCGTTGACGGTGACCGGGCCAAACAGCCTAGGGTTTATTGCATGTCGAATGCAGTTCAATCGGTTCGGTTTTTCTGCGCCAGATCTGGTTTGTATTATACGGTTAACGGGCAGTATTTTTTTATCAGTAATCAAGCGCTGAATTTGCCGTCTCCCGCCATCAAAGTGACCATCAATAAAAGCAACGAACTTTGGATAGCGACCTTTGACGGCAGTTTTACCAAACAGTTTAACCTCAATCAATTGACAGACTCCTTGCACAACAATCCCTTGGTACAACTGACCAGCCAAAAAGTAAATACTATCATGCACGATAAAAATGATGTTATCTGGGTTGCGACCATGGAGTCTGGGCTGATTAAAATCACGCCCCAGGCCAGAATTTTTAATCTGCTAGGCACAAATAACGTCTCTGCCATTGCTATTAGTCCAACCAATGAAACGTTGGTGGGTGATGCAAAAGGCCAGCTCAGTATCATCGACCAACACTGGCGCGCCGTTCGTCAATTTCCATTGGTAGACAATTTTGGCATTGTGATTAAAAGCAGCATTCTTGATATCGCTTTTGATCATGACAATGAACTGCTGGTCGTAAGCCCGAGGGGATTAACCCGGCTAAAAGGGCTTGGCACCGATGCATTTGAGCAAAATACCATTGAAGTGCTCGATGCTCGCTATGCGCAAAATAACTACCCCACTCAAATCATCCCACTGCAAGACAGAACCTTGTTGACCGGCATTTTATCGGGATTGGGCCAGTTAAACCAAGCCAAAAACAAGCTGTTGCCGCTGAGGCTTGTCAACTGGCCGTCAGACGA
>JABSOG010000738.1 GCA_013216025.1 Algicola sp.
CATAGCGGCAACCACCGCATTAAAACCAGCAACGTTTAAGTTGCTAGACGCCGCATTTACCCAAGCCATCGATAAACTCTCCTACGAGTACTATTTTGCTAAGTAAAACTTAAGACAAGGTGCCCAATCGGTATCACATTGTGGAGATATATCTGTGAAAGTTCTGTGTGTTTTGTATATGGTTGGATTATTCGTTACAACCACGGCTCAAGCCAGTCACATCAAGGTGGTTACCGAGTATTTGGCCCCCTTTCAAATCAAAAATCCCGATGGCAGTTTAGGTGGGTACTCTACCGAAGTTGTTCGTGCCCTGTTCAAGCTCACCGGTGACACGCCAAACATTCAAGTACTGCCTTGGTCACGGGGATATCGGATTGCGCAAAGTGACAAAAACGTGATGATTTATTCCATCGCCCGCACCCAACAACGCGAACCTTTATTTCTTTGGCTGGGCAAATTGAAAGACGAGCGGATTTTTGTGTGGGGCTTAAAAACCAAGTTCAGCCAGCCATTTTGCAGCGTCGATGAATTCAAACATTACGTTTTTGCGTCATCAAAAAACTACAACACCGAACAATTTTTGACCCTACACGACTTCAAAACCGTGCAAAGCGTCAATAAAAATGAACAGGTAGTCAAAATGCTCTTTCGCAGCAGAGCCGACTTAATTGTCGGCAACGAACTGGTGTTAAAAAACCAAGCAGAGTTGGTAGGACTCGATTTTTCGAAAACAATCAAACTGTTTGAGGCCAAATCACTGGCCAAAAGCCTCAGCATTGCCTTTAGCAAAAGTACCGATGCCGCCGGGCTCAAACGTTTTAAAACAGCATTCGCCCGCCTTGAGGCTTCGGGCGAACTGGCCGCCATCAAAAAACGTTGGGACGTTGTCGATGACAGCCAAGGCAAAGACCTGTCGCCATATACCAAGTCAGGGCGAAAGTGTGAATAAAGCTTTATTACAACAACTTGCTTGGCGCCCCCCCACTTCGTGGCATCAAGTAAAGGTTTGAGCCAAACCAATCTTCAGCAGCAAAAACCAGCGTTTGACCGTTGGGTGAATAATCGATGCCCCACACTTGCTTGCCCATAAAGGTCAGTTGGCGCTCTTGGCCGCTAGCCACTTCGACTTCAAACGCTTCGTTAACGTCTTTTTCTACTTCGCGAAAAAACAGCACAAAACGCCCATCTGGTGAATAACTAGGATCATAACTGTCACCCTTGCCATCGGTGAGACGTTTAAGCGGTGTACCATCGGTTTTCATCAACATCACCTGTTGCACACCATCGACCTTGGCATGATAAACAATGGTTTGTCCGTCTGGCGAAAACGCAGGCCGGGCACCATTAACACCCAGCGCTGTTTTACCGCTGCCATCAGCATTCATCAAATGAATAAATCCTTCATTATTCATCTCGTCATAGACAATTTGACTGCCATCAGGTGAAAACTGAGGGCCAAAGTGACGAACCCCATCAGCATCAGTCAATTTTTGGGTAGTCTGATCGGCCATATTCAAGCGGTAAACATTGCGCAAGTCCGAAAAAATCGCCGTTTTACCATCGCTTGATAGCGTTGGCAAAGAAGGATAACCCGGCCCCTGGGGACCAAACTGTTGTTTGTTGCTGCCATCGGCATTGATTTTGTACATCCGGGTGACCTTACCATCATCGCCTTGCTCCCATTGATAGAAAATCACAAACTGCCCAGTGGGATCCCACTCTGGCGCATAAGCGGCTATCGCCACCTTGGATTGGTAATAAAACGAACCGGCTGTAAGCAATAAAGCCGCCACCGCAAAAGCCACACTTTTATACACTGTTTTCATCGTCAGATACCTCTAAGAATTTGAAAACAGCTTAATGGGTGTGCTCGGCAAGTGCTACAGGCTTGTGATAACAGCCATCTTTGGTGATAGATTGCATGTTTTGTTGGGTTTGGCAGTGAAAAGGCACTTTGTCGAAATTTTTAAGCTTGAATAAACCCGCCCAGGTTGCGGGTCTTCTTATCAAACTCAACGCCCAATAGAACAATGGTTTTATCACTGCCTTGATATTTTTGCGCATATTGCTTGTCGTAGATTTGCTGCAAGGCCTCTTCTTTGGTACCGTTTAACTTAAACTCAATGACATAAATGGTGTCATCGGTTTGCAGCACACAATCAATACTGCCTTGATTGGTATGCACTTCGGCTTCGATATCTAACCCGAGCAAAGACAAAATTGCGTAGAACAACGATTGATAATATTTCTCGCGATCAACAGCCAAATCGTAGGGAATATTGGCAAAAAACAGCGCTAGGGTATCAAAAAATGCTGCGATATCACCAGCGTTTAAATGCGTCAACAACGCGACCGTAAACCCTTGGCCATAACGGGCTGCAACCGAATCATAAAAAGACTTTTTCACTTCATAGTTGGGAAAATCCAGTGAATAAAGTGCCCCATCATAGTCTTTAATGGTGAGGTAACCGGTCTGTACAAACACCGATTGCACTTCCATATTCTCAGGGTCTGTCGATGCAAAAGCCGCTTCACCAATTTTGAATTGGCACAGTTTTTTCAGGTCATATTGATTGTTTTGCAGCAGGTCTAGCAAAAATGTGGGCGTTGCAGTGGTAAATAAATTGTCCAAAATGGGTTTATCGTATTCATCTACTAGCAACACCACAGGTTGTTTGGTTTTGGCATGGAGTTTAACGCACCAGTTCGGCAAAGCCCTGTTCATAACTGTCACGAACCAGCGTAATACCGTATTGCTCGGCATGATCATCAGTGGCATTGATAATATATTGTTTTAAGTCATCACTGTGGCCGACATCAACAGAAGAAAATTCAAAAATAACCACCGGATAAGTGACAAAATCATAGTCGGTATCACTGATGGCCAAACCATCAAACAACTGTTTTTGACCCAAAAAAAATCGCTTCAAGTGTCGAAATCAATAACGACTTGCCAAAACGACGAGGGCGAGTAAGAAAATACACCTCACCGTTTTCAATCAAGTCATACAAAATCGCAGTTTTATCGACATAGAGATAATTTTTCTGGCGAATTTTCGAAAACGTTTGAATACCAAGGGGATATTTCATTTTTTAGCCGACAACAACCTAACAGATAATGATTAGCAGTATAAATTCTTCGGGTATGATGCGTCTACAATGACCGCCTGATTGGGCGATTTATTTATCAAACATGCTTGGCACATAGATTATCCAAACCATATTGCTGGCCTCGCCTGCGGCAAATAAGACTCGCTTACCTTTCGTTTGAACAAAATAAGGATGTAATGTGTGACGTTGATGAGTGTGCTGGGGATGAGGGACTTCAAAAGTACCCGAGTCACCATCGCGCCATTGAAGGCGCCAGATATTGACTCGGTTGATGGGCTTTGTTCGACGTTCAAAATTGATGTCGTGGTACTGCCAATTATCGATTTCGCTAGGCATAATTTATCTTGTGCTTGTGGCGAGTTGATGGCTAACGAGACTTGGCAATATCCCATTTACCCTGCATTTGTAACTGGCGCATGATAGACAATTCACTTAAACAATCATCGGGATCAAATTGGTTCAATTTGATGTCAAATGACTTAAATGCAGCCTGATTCTTATCCTTTTTAGCAAACAGAATAAGGGGGAATATCGCGTGGCATCGCCCGCTATTGTCATCGATGTCAAAGATGTCATCAACCCAATCATTGGCCAATTCAATCCAATCTTTGTCGTTTACTTTGTTCAACAAATCAACAAGTGAATCAATTTCAGTGGATTTGGTAATCTTCTCTAACTGAGCTTGATCAAGTTCACCGTTTTGATAGAAAAACGCAGCATCCCACAAGGGCGCGAGCGCGCCGTGGCAACTAAATTTTGTGTTGAGCTTTTTGCTGACTGCATCTTCCATCTTTCCCCGTTTAACAATCCAGTTTTGCCAGCTGTCACCGGTATTTACCGCTGGAAAGAAAAACGCGATATGCGCCAAACTGTTGGCTGAGAACGCCGCTGCACATTGAGACTTAGTACCAAGCGCATAAACTTTGTTGTGCCACATGGCCGATTTGGCCATATCAACAGGCAAACCGTCTTCCCCATCAAAATAACTGCCCGCCAAAATATTCATACAACCGGCATGTAATGCTTCGCCGCATTTAAGCCAGTGCTCATACGCCAAAGTGGGTTGCTCTAAAAACCACAAAGCAACGTGACCCAGCTGATAATGTAAATCCGCCTGTTCTGCCCCAGATGAAAAACCAAGTAAATACATAAAATCAGCCAGTGCTATCTCACCTTGATTAATATCAATGAGTTTAAGGTCATCTATGCGCTCAAAATTAATATCTAACAAAGCCATGGCCCGGGCATAACGCAAACGCTGTATATCTTGAGCACTGATCCCCCCAGATTTTAGGGCGAGTGCCAACACCGCTACTGCCGCTTCGGTTTTGGCAATATCCCCCACTTTGGTATCGCCTATTGTCGATTGCACATGAGTTTTATCTAGATATTCATAGC
>JABSOG010000073.1 GCA_013216025.1 Algicola sp.
TTGTTTTGCGTTGCGTGGGCTTTTATGGCAATAAAAGGCGCTGTAACAAGGGCCAAGAGCAAAATAGCTTTGTTTAACATGATTATCCTATTATTTTTTTAGGTATTAGGGTCATTATAGGTGCTGTTGTCAATATCTGTATTGAAAATTTAGGGAATAATAGGGGCGTTTTTTATGGAGGGGGGGCTGGTTTTTTAATCTTAAACTGGCTTCAACTCAATGGTAGCCAGCGATCATCTGTGAAGATTATCGCTGGCCGATAGACTCTAGTGAATAATCACCTCAAACATTTCCCAAGCTTGAGTATGAGTTTGGTTAGCGTGAACTTCTCCGTTACTGTTGGCTGACACATATCGATTGTGAGTACCAAGTAATGAAATGCTATCACCGCTATTTATACAATGAGTGGGGTTAACATGCTTAATCACTGTAAACCTTTCCCATGTCTGCATACGACTTCCCTGTGCATTAAAACCACCGTTAGCTCTAGCACTTAAAAAGTGTCCTCTTCCTGTACGTAGGCTAATACGACTACCATGCTTAATACATGATGATAGATTGATAGGTGCAAGTACTAGTAGGTCAAATTTTTCCCAGACTTGTGGGAACGCCATATTTTTCGCTATAACGTCACCACCGCCATTATCGTTAGCTGAAAGATAGCTACCATGAGTAGGATTGTAAATAGATACATTATGTTTTACTTTTTCAACTAACTCTACAGAGTTGAACCTTTCCCATGAGCCGACGATACTTGAGTTTGCCATTGCGGTACCATTTTGATCAGCAGTAACATAACCTCCATGAAAACTCTGTAGCGATATTTGATCGCCATTGCTCCAGCAACCCGTGCTATTAGAATGATTGATTAGGGTAAAACGTTCCCACTCCATATAGTGACTTGCGTCTGCATCAAGAGTGCCAGCCAGTGGTACCGTTAAGTACTTATTACTGCCTGTTAATAAGCCGACAACGCTGCCATCTTTAATACAACTACCTGTTTGATAGTTAGCAATATTCTCTTCAAAGTGGATCATACCAAACTGTTCCCAATCATCAATGTGATTACTGTTGGCATTTACCGTACCGCCACCATTTTGGTCGGCAGATAAATAGAGATTATGCACACCCTTTAAGGCTATTTTATGTTTAACGTTAGCAACAAAGAACTTTGATGAATAGCCTACAAAATACTGGTTGGCAAACGCAAAGTCCTTCCAATAACCTTGATGCATAATGCGATAATAACCTGAAGGTGTATCTTGGTCTGGAGTCCATTTAGCTTCGGCAAAAGAACAATACAAACAGGCTAAGTTAGGATCAGAATACCAAACAAATGTCGTGCTAATATCATTATCATATTTAAAATCAACCCATTGACCATTAACCCAACGCTGCACAATGATGAAAGAGCTTTGCGTTAAGTAATTATTTTTAGGTTTTGCAGAACGATATTTTACTGTTACCTCATCGTTGACTAAATAATGTGGATTGGCATCTTGATGTACTTGACCAAAGTTTTCGTAGACAGGTTTACCGTCAAGTAATAAAAGCGGGTTAAAAATCATCTGACTGTTAGATAAATCTGGCGCTGTAGGTCCAGCATTGACACTAGAGTTGTTAACTAACGCATTGGCCATGTCATTGTATATCTGTAAATAAGCAGGTAGTGTATTAGGGCCGAATATTGTATGAGCACCTTCATAATGTTGTGCATTATATTCCTCTGGCGTAGTGATATAACCGTGATAAGCATTGGCTAACCCTGCTATAACAACCTCTTTGATACCAATACTTTTCAATGTAGCGCTAAGTTGGTTCTCTAAACGTCGTCCAGACATCGTTGTCATTTCACCCGCGACAGAGACTATAGCCAGCTCGCCAATAGTAAAAATCTGAAACGGAATATGTGCGGTATACAAGTCACCCTTTTTACTATGACGGTTAATAAAGCCCGGTTTTGGCCATTGGCATTCATCTGTCATTTGATCAGTAGCATATTTCTTTAAGCCAGGAAAAGCATCCATAAATGTCGTTATAAATGAAGGGAGCTGAAGATTTGGATCCTCTAGACTCATGCCTTCAACAGCACCAAAGGTACCAGCAAAACCATCATGAGTAGAGCCTGCAATAAATGACCAACCAAATACACCTTCACACACTTTTGCCGCTCTATTACCTGCTGCAAATTTTTCGTTAACTTGATATCCCGGTAAATAATTAATTTGATGGCGGTAATCTAAATCACCACTCAACACCGTTTGGGCATTGTTATAAAGCTCTTGTGCTTTACTAAATTGCTTGGTCGCTGACAATAAAGCGCTGGCAGATTCTGTATTTCTACAGCCGTTTCTTGCTCCACAAATATTTGGGGTTGAATCACCTAAATTACTATTGGCAAATGCAGCAACAAACGTTTGATCTTTTTGGTAATTACTACCTTTTGTTTTTTCAAACAATTGGCTGGCCATTCCTTTATTGTCACCACTTATTTGTCTTTGGTCTAGGCCAAGTGAAGTGTTATGCACGGCAAACCAATTGACAGAGCCTAGCTCTACACCTTTGTCTGAGACAAATTTTAGTAAGGTCATATTTTGATTAACTTTCGCTGCATATTGACCCGCGTCAGGGTTGCGATCGTATGGTATTTCATTTCTACTTATACTGGCATCCGTTAACTGCCCTTTATTGATAAATATATCACCCGGCACTAGGGTTTTAGTTGCTTTAACGATAGATTGAAATATACCGTTAACTATTGCGTTATAGTGTCTTTCATCATAACCACTGCCGGCGTTTAACATAATATGATGATCATAACCACCGGGGCCAATATGCGTGTGAGTAGCCGTTAACATCACATTGGTCTTATCATATAACTCGCCATAAGCTCGTTTTAATTTTTTGATAACCCCTTGTTTTACACCCTGTGGCATATTGTGAATATCAGCAGAAACAAAAACAATCCGCTTTTTACTTTTTGGATCCTCGATGACATAGGCTCGTGACCATAGACGGGTTTGGATACCTTTGACGTAATTACCATTGGCATAACCAAGTAATTTGGCTCGACCAGCAGGCCCGGTAACATCGTAAATACCACTACCAATATTCCACTTTCCAGCGAAGGCAGCACTACTAGCTAATAAAACTGAAACCATAGATAGGTAACGAATGAAAGATAGTAATCGACTCATAATTTTTATCCCTAAATTATTATTTGTTAAAATATGTTTTTAAGTGAATGTTGTGTTTCACAGCGTATTTATACCATTGAGTCAAATGGGTTCACTATAGTAAAAATAGCCTAGTGCCTAAATCACCTTAATAGTCGACGAGTAAAAACAACTCACAAGACCGTTGAAGTTTGAACCCGGAATTGCCATCCAAAGACAGGGACTGACTACTTGTAATAAGATGTAATATTTATTTCATAATGATTTTGATACCTTAATTGACAGTTAGTTTACAAACTTGGACTCTTTATGCCCTCATTATCTTTAAAAAAAGGGGACCTTATGATAATTTACCCAACCACAAAGATCTGACTGTCACGTTTGCCGAGGCAAATGACCTACACCAACAATAATAATCAAGGAAAAACAACGAACATGATCATTTTTAACAAGAAGCATTCACTGCGAATATTTCTGGTGCTTGCGGTAGTTGCAATAACACTGGTCATCGTGTTTCTATCTTATCACAAGTATCAATATCGGGATAATGACCCACAGCGAGGCGCAGAATTGCTGCCACAAACCGCATTTAACGATGGTTTTGATAAAATATATCCAAGTCCTGAATTCAGCGATTGGGAAACAGCTCAAACCTGGCAGGGCTGGACACCAGAACAAAGTATGTGGTATTACAATATCACTCAAGGCTCAGACCTGCTGCCCTACGATTTCTTCATGGTGCTGCAACAAACAGATTCCACTCAGTTATTCCGTGCCGCACAGCATATCGATCAGTTCAGATACATTGCCCAGCGCCAAACCGACAGCAACCCTGATGGTTTGCCGCTTGGTTTTGTCAAAGATACTTATAAAGGCAAAGAATATTTGGGCTTTACCTGCTCGGCCTGTCACAGCTCACAAATAGTCTACGACCGGGTGGCCATTAGAGTCGATGGTGCACCGGCAATGTCAGATATGATTGCCTTTATGGTCGCGTTGCAAAAAGCCGTTGAACATACGCTGGCGACACCTGCAAAACTCTCTGATTTTAGTCAGAAAGTCATTGCCAGAGGCAATTTCGATTCTGCACCGGACGTGAAAGAAGCGCTCTCAGATACCGCAACCAACCTGATGTTATACAATACCATGAATCGCTCAAAGACCGATTATGGATATTCCAGGTTAGACGCTTTTGGCCGAATATTTAACCGGATATTGCAGCACACGCTCAATAGAGAGCAGCTCTACAAACTATTGAAGCAGCAAATGAACGACGATGTAGCCGATAAAATCATCGCCGGTTTTGAGAGTAATATCATTTCAGGTAAAGATTTTGATAACCTGTATAAACGACTGCAACCACTGCTCACCGTCAGGCAGCAGCTTAAATTACGTAACAGCATTTTTAATTCGCCCGATGCCCCGGTCAGCTATCCTTTTCTTTGGGATACACCTCAACATGACTATGTGCAGTGGAACGGTATAGCCGCCAATGCCAGTGTCGGTCCAGTAGGACGTAATGTCGGTGAAGTATTGGGTGTATTTGGTACCTTGGACTGGAAAGAAGTCGAAGGAAACTCTCTTTTGGCAAACACGGTTGGTGGACAAAAAAAGGACGGTCGACACATCAGTTTTGAGTCATCAGTTGATGTGACCAATTTGCGATTGATTGAATCGCAATTGAAAGAGTTGCATTCGCCCGTCTGGCCTGAAACCGTACTACCTAAAATCGACCGGAAACTGGCAAAAAAAGGTGAAGATATTTTTAAGAATTACTGTGCCAGTTGTCACCTGCCTATAGATCGTACCGATCCACACCGCAGGGTTATCGCTCAGTTTGACAAGTTGGATTCGATTCTAACAGACCCTCGAACGGCAGAGAACAGTGTCTCTTATCAGGGATATTCCGGTATTTTGCAGGGCAATTATGTTGATATCGGCGTGGGCAGTTTATATATTCAGGAAAAAATGCCGGTTGCCGCTTTGCTGACCTCAGCCGCCACTAATGTGGTGTTGACACCCGACCCCGACAAGTGGTTTCTCCGTCGTTGGTTTGACTGGATCTATAACCTCGCCAATACCGCAACCAAAAACGACGTAAAAGAAAGTTTAAAGCAGGGTAATGTTGGACTGGCCACCGCGATTGCACCTTATGGTGATATAACAGCTTATAAAGGCAGACCACTGAACGGGATTTGGGCAACCGCGCCTTATCTTCACAATGGCTCTGTTCCCACCCTTTATGATTTGTTTTTGCCGCAAAAACGAGAAAATGACCCTGAAGGCGGTGAATACCGGCCTGATGAATTTTGGCTCGGCAGCCGTCAGTTTGATGCCGAAAAGGTTGGTTATATCAATAAACCGGGGCAAGGAACGAGATTTTTAACCCATCTTAAAGCCAATAGCAATGCCGGGCATGAATTTGCTGCAGGTAAAACGCCACAACGTAATGGCAAAATATGGCCTGCATTGAACAAAAGCCAGCGAATGGAGTTGGTGGAATACTTAAAGACCCTGTAAAGTCGGTTTAACAAAAAATAATGGCCGGTTGATCAGCTGATGAAGATTCATCACCAAATCAACCGGCCTTTTTGTTTTTCGAGAACATATTACAACAATTTTCCAGACAGCAAAGGAAATGGTTTAAAGGAAGTTGAGCGCCAGTCGTGCAAACCAGCCTTTAAGTTTGGCCTGCATTGACACATCAGGTTCAACCAGATATGGAAACTCCTTTGATACTTTGCGATAAGGCGCATCAACACCATCCCGCACCATAGCTCCCTGATCGGCATTGATATAGAGCGTGAACAGACGATCCATAATATCGTCAGTCAATTTACGACCGCCACAACTGGTCTGTGGCTGATTGTTTAACATCGCCATTTCAATGGCAAAAAAGTCGTCACCATGACAGCTTTTATTGATATCAACCACCAAAAAATCATTGACCAGCAGCTCACTTAACGCCGCCGCACGATCATCTGTCCAGTTTTTGACTGAATCCAGATTATCGAAATAAAGTACATTATCAAATATTCTTTGTTTGAATATTTTCTGCTGCGCGGCAGCAACCTCAAAGGGTGTTTGTTGATTATAATCATCTCTATAATCTGTATTATCATGACTCACCATGGTCACATTGGTGATCTCTGGCCGCCCTATGCGGTCAAGTTGTCTCACCTGAGCCCCATCCCTGTCTTGTGTCAGCGTTTGCCCGGCAATCGCATAGAGTGAATTTTTGCCATCTTTAAAATAGTCAGACATTTTGAGCTCAAGCACAATGCTTAAAGCATTGATCTTACTCATCGTATTGCTATCTTCAGGTGGTTCAATTTTTCCGTCATTACTGGCACTGGTTGCCCAACCGGCATTAAAGAAAAAAGGGTCGGAACGCAGGCCTGCGAAAACAGTCATTGGCGAATTGTCCTCAGCTGGATAAAGGGTGTTCACACCGCCTGCAACAGGTTGCCCCCACGGAATTTCATTTTTAAACCCCTGACAGCTGAACTTGTGATCTTCATGCTCATGGGGTGTTTTAAACTGGCAAGTAATGAGCAGTTGATCTTTTTTACTGGTTGAAAAAGCCGCTGCATTACCCTGGCCTGCAATCGCCGCTTGACGAAGGATTATGTTGTATTTTATTTTATCCGCAAAATGGCCATCAGAGGGGACAATCGGATAGGTATTAAAAATAACAGTAAGGTAGCCGGGTTTGGCTGGCGTTGGAAACGCGAACAGGTCGGTAATATCTGACGCAGCATGTTCCGTTGTCACTGGCCCATCAATATGATCACTCGCCAGCGCATTGCCCATAAACGACAAAGCGGTAATTACAGTCGCAATAACTTTCATTTATATCTCCTGATTTTGTTTATTATTTTCTTAGAGCCTGTTGGATGTAAAACGTCAACAGACTTTGAAATCTTGAGTGATTAAAGGAGATGGCACGGATATATGCAAGTGTTTTTATTGACTTTTCTTGCTCTGCTGCCGGGGTTGCTGTCAATTCCGGCAGATTGACATCATTGGCAGTGGCTTTGGCACGTTAAAGGTCGTTGCACAGAGAATTGAAAGAAGCGGCTGTAGCGCGCCATTCTTATCACCGGCACGAATATTTTGCACCAAGTCCAATCAATTGCCCCGAGCCAGCAATCAATTGGCCCGTAAAATAAAACAGGTAATGATTATGAAATCTAAAGACTGACTGCATACTTTAGATTTCAGGAGAAATGGCGTTTATTCTTCCATACTTTTGTATGATGATGTGTTTAATGCAGCTGAATAATAATTAGTGTTTATTTGGAATATTCATGAAAAAACAACCTTTAACCATTGGACGACTGGCCAAAGCCGCAGGCGTCAATATAGAAACGATTCGCTATTACCAACGACTTGATTTGGTGCATGAGCCCCAAAAGCCTGCGGGCGGATTTCGCCATTACCCCGTTAGCGTGATTGATAGGGTGCGATTTATTAAGCGTGCTCAGCAAATCGGATTTTCATTGAAAGAAATAAAGCAGCTGCTATCACTTGGCAGCAAGCAATGTACAGATGTACGGGTTCTGGCAGAAGAAAAGCGTGAACATATTCAAAGTCAAATCAAAGGGCTGTTGACGATCCAGTCTGTGCTGGACGAATTGATTGATTGTTGCCGCAGTGAATCGTCAACAGATGACTGCGCTTTTATTGATGCACTTTCACAGAAGGGCTTTTTGGAAGACTAACAAACCGTTTGACTCCGTACTAACCCCCAGAGTGTAAACTGGCTTCATCTTGTTTAAGATTGAGCCATCTGCATGTCGAATTTATCAAACACTAATCGCCCATTGCTGCTGGCCATTTTGGCCGCCATTGGTGCGTCTGCCTGCTGTATTGGTCCTTTATTGCTATTGACGTTGGGGATCAGCGGCGCATGGATAGGCAACCTAACCGCAATGCAGCCCTACAGTCCGTATTTTACCGCCGCAACCGTCATTGCTCTGTTTATGGTATTCAGAACACTTTATCTGGTGCCCCAGTCATGTGATGAGGGCGCACTTTGCGTAAACCCAAACGTGTTAAAAAATCAACGCATAATTTTTTGGGTTGTGGCCATTGTGTTAATTGCAATGGTGACCTTTCCCTATTACGCGCAATACCTTATTGATTAACTTTGTACATAAAAAATTGGAAAATTTCGATGAAAAAAATGATGGTTTTAGGACTTATACTGGGGCTCGCCGCACTGATTGTCAGTGCATATACCGTAGCGACTGAAGCAAAATCGGCGGTGGACAACCAGACAACGGCAACATTCAGCATTGACAAAATGACCTGTAAAATGTGTGATATCACGGTTCGTAAGGCAATGGAAAAAGTGGATGGGGTGGCCAAAGCCAAAGTAGATTACGCCTCCAAAACGGCAAGTGTCATTTATGACGCGTCGAAAACCACGGCACAAACAATTGCAACGGCATCCACTAATGCCGGTTATCCTGCAATAGTACACTAGCTTGGAGATTAACATGTCCGATTGTTGCTCTAAAAACAGCACTCAACAACACAGTGACCGTAAATTGCATGTAGCGATAATTGGCAGTGGTTCTGGTGCGTTTGCCTGCGCCATTCGCGCCGCAGAAGCGGGTGCTAGGGTGACGATTATTGAATCGGGGACTTTGGGCGGTTGTTGTGTCAATGTGGGTTGTGTGCCTTCAAAAATTCTGATCCGTGCGGCTCATATAGCGCAACATCAACGACAAAATCCTTTCGAAGGGTTGGAAAACCAAGCACCAAAGGTTAACCGAAAGATGTTGGCTCAACAGCAACAAACAAGGGTGGATGAATTGCGTTTGGCCAAATACGAAAATATTTTGGCCGGTAACCCAGCGTTAACGCTGGTCAAAGGTCTTGGCGAGTTCAAAAACAGTAAGACTTTATTGATCACCAAACCCGATGGCACTCAAACCGAATTAAAAGCAGACCGGATACTGATTGCGACCGGTTCAAAAGCATTTATTCCACCGATTGAGGGCATAACATCTGTGCCTTACTGGACATCGACAGAAGCGCTCTTTGCAGAAGTGTTACCCAAGCATTTAGTGGTCATCGGTTCTTCTGTTGTTGCCGTTGAGATTGCTCAGGCATACCAGCGACTGGGCACACAAGTGACTTTGGTCGCTCGCCATTCTTTGTTGTATAAAGAAGACCCTGCACTTGGCGAAGCGTTACAACAAGCTTTTGAAGCCGAAGGGATGACGGTATTGACGGATACGCAGGCTCAGTCGGTAACGTATGAAAACAAGCAATTCGAATTGTTTTTGAGTAAAGGCAAATTGGTGTGTGACCAATTGTTGATAGCGGCTGGCCGTTCAGCCAATACCTGCGGGTTGAACCTCGAAAGGGCAGCGGTTGCTGTTGATCAGGTAGGCGCAGTTGTAGTCGATGATAGATTGCAAACCAATGTTGAACACATCTACAGTGTTGGCGATTGCAGTACCATGCCCCAATTCGTTTATGTTGCCGCCGCTGCTGGTACCCGGGCGGCCATTAATATGACCGGCGGCGATGCAACGTTGGACCTATCGACAATGCCAGCGGTTATCTTTACTGACCCACAAGTGGCGACCGTGGGATTGACCGAAGTACAAGCCAAAAACCAAAGCATAAACACCATTAGTCGTTATTTGGATTTGATTAATGTGCCCAGAGCACTGGCTAATTTTGATACCCGGGGATTTGTTAAGCTGGTGGTCAACAGCGACAATCAACAGCTGATTGGTGCGCAGATCGTTGCCGAACAAGGAGGAGAAATGATTCAGACTGCCACATTGGCCATTCATAATAAAATGACCATTGATGCTTTGGCAGGACAATTATTTCCTTATCTTACCATGGTCGAAGGTCTAAAACTCTGTGCGCAAACGTTTGCCAAAGACGTTTCTCAACTGTCGTGTTGCGCCGGGTAGCAGCGCACATGAACACTCTAACAAGTGACGATTTGTTCTGCATTAAAAACGGCGTCAAAAAATTGGTTTTTTGAGATGTCGCTGACACCTTTGGCGATTTGCACCATTTGCCAGTGATGCGCTGCCTTGTCTTCGCTGGGTTCTTCGATATTGTACTTGTTGAAACGCCAATAAGACGTTGCTACTGCCGCGTATCGCACAAACAACTGCAAACTTTCTTTTTCTACCGATGCTAACGGTCTGACTTGTTGATAACCATTAACCAAGGCGCGTGCCTTATCCAAATCGACGGTAATATCATTTACACAGGTACCCAGTATGGCCATGCCCAATTCAAATATCAGATGGTAATGACAGGCCTCTTCAAAGTCGATAATCGCTTTGAAGCCTCCAGGCATATCTGACAATGAATCAAACAACATATTATCATTAAACAAATCACCGTGAATCAAACCGCGCGGTAAACTAGGGGCGATATGCTGCTCCAAATAATCGATTTCTGCCGCCAGCCAAGTTTCATACTTAGTGTCGATGTTTAAACCCACAACCTTTGGAAAAAGCTGACGCCCGTAAGGGTGATGGGTTGGTAAATAATCAGGCGGAGATATTTGGTTTATGCGGGCTGCTTGTCTGCCAACTTGAGATAACATGGTTTCATCCAGTTGCTCAATAACCTGACCTTCAATATAGTCTTTGAGCATTACCGGTTTGACGCCAGTAGGTGTGGTAAAGGTGGTCAAAACTTCACTGTTCACCGGTGATATCAGACGATTACAAGGCACGTTGTGTGTTTCAAGCAACAACAGCAATTGGCCCATTTTAAATACTTCGTCGAATACTTTGTCATCACAAACCGTTAATACATAACTGGCTTGTTGAGTCTTCATGATATAACTGGAGTTGCCATTGCCACCAACAAGCGGTGCAAACTCAACAACGCTCAGATCATAGTTGTCGGCCAATGCCTGGATATCTTGATGATTCAGTTGTGTATATGAAGCCATTTGGGTTCTCTTATCTAGGGTCGATCGGGATTTTACAGCGCATGCTAAAAATTGTATGGCCCACTTTGAGTGGGCTAATTTGTTGGAGCTGGGAGACTAAACTAGTTTACTGGGCGATTAAGATCGGGCGCATGATTGTAACCGATGAGCAGCATGTCACGGACAGCCTGCTTATTGGGATCTTGCGGGCGAATCGGTGTTACTCCATGCATTACTCGCGGGTCCCACATAATCACTGAGTCCATGGGGTTGTGCAGGGTATGACTCTCCAAAGCAATTTGGTTATTGTTATATACGGTATTAATACCACCCGCGGTGTTATGCCGTTTGGCTAAATGCATACAAATGAAATCATTCTCATCGTGATGAATCCCCTCTGGGGTCGGTTCACCTACTTCGTCCGGCGTGGCCACAATTCGAATTTGGTGTACGTCAACATTCCATGAGTGTCCGGCTCGTTCACTGTCTACCGGAAAATTGCGGAAGTTAAATTTGATCAACTCATGCAAAAATGGATTGCTCAATGTCGAATCGGTTAGATGTGCCAATTTTCGCTCAATACCGCCTGCATAGCTATTGAGAGATTCGTCCTGAAAATACGTCGTGTGCGGAAAAGGCAATATTTCTTGGGTGCTTGGCTGGAAATAAAAATTGGCAAAGCGGCGCAAACGAAACCGGGCACCATCTTTGAGGTAGTCATCCGGCTCCAGTTTATCAAAGTCGGACCACAGACATTGCTTGGCGTCTATCAGTGCTGGGTTGATTGAAAAATCGTCAGCGGCCAACATTATATAGCTTTTGTTGTTTAGTTCAGACGAAATATCCCGATGGGTGTTGATGGATTCTATGGACATTGATTTTTTGTACCCCTTGATGTTTATGGGTTGAGGTGCCTGTCGAAATGTCGACCACCCCAATGGAAGCGAGTTCTATTGAGGGTTCGACATTTCGACAGGCACCTAGTGGCATATTTGAGTGTTGATTCTCCAATATCTAGATTTAGGACAGGCTCCTAGGGTCACCCTGAAAAGCGGGACCCTCGAAATCAGTACTTTTGCGAATAAAGCAACAGAGTCTTTTCAGGGAGCTGTGAGATTCAATCGAGTGTAGTAAAACTTGGTGTGTTGCGAGTGGTTGGTGAACCAGTGCTGACGGTAAGGGTTAAGCGAACCTTTTTCATGACCAAATTTGATAACCGCGAGATAATGCCACAAATGATCAAAAAAGTCAAATGAAATTAAATACTCCGCACGCGCGTTGTGGGAGGCGAGCCTAAGCGAACCCCTTGCTGCGGGGGCGTTTATTTTATACTCAGTCTTTTATCCATACCACAATCCCGCCGACCCCAATCAATAAGGGGATCAGCAACAGGATCATTGCCACCAAACGTCTTTGCTTACTGGTCAAATCCAGTCTTTGAACCTTTATTTTTTGTTGATCAACAAAAACCCGCTCATCTGACTCAGCCAGCCAATTGACAATATTCAGCCCCATTTGGGCGTTGCTGTATTGTTGAATATAAACATTGGTTAGAAAATCAGCATCGGTAAAGACAATGATCCGTGTATCTGAGGATTCTGCGGCTGTTTTGGGTTCAAAAATAACAAACGACAAGGGCACGGGCCCCGGGGTATCCACCGTTTTATCAAATTGAATTTTGAGCGTTCTGTCGGTTTCGGCCCAACTTTTTTCTTTGGAGGCGGTAGAGACTATTGAGGCCAGCTTAATCGATGGACGACGGTCGGGCACAACCTTAATAGAGCGGGGGCGAACATAAAAGGTATAATCCAACGCTTCGGTAATCGCCTTGTGAATAGTGTAATTTTTGGTTGCCGGACTGCCGGGATCAGAACCTGCATGGCTGGTCAAATCGACAACAATATCATCTTGAATATCAACACCCCATTGATTCAGAATGCCGTTCAACGATGGATTTTTGTTTAACTCATCAATGGTTAAAGGTTTATCCGCCGTGGTGACGGAAATGTTCTCAATCAAAAATAAAGCATCCCCGCCTTTTTCCAAGTATTGTTGAATCAAGGTTTGTTCTTTTTCGGTCAACTCATTGCGGGGTCCGGCAATGATCAATACATCACAATCTTCAGGGATGTTGTCGGTAATACCTAACATCAAGGTTTTACTGATGATGTTGTTGTCATTCAATAACTTGGCAAAATGACTGAGCCCCTGATCCGCGTCATTCGACCAATCATATTCACCATGTCCGGTGAGAAAATAGACCTGCCGCTTCGCTCTGGTGACACGTACAATGGCATTGGTCAAACTTGCCTCTGACAAGGGCTGCTTGGTAAAATCAATGTCTCTTCGTTCATTGCCTGCTTGGATTATCACCTTTGATTGATTGCCGTCGACTACATTACCAAATTTGGATGCATAACCAATTTGTGCTATCGGATCAATAATTTCGCCGCTGACTTTACCATTTGAAATCCGCTCATATTCTTTAAACAAGTCTTCTAGATATTTTGGCGGCAAACCCACATGGAGCGCGGTCAATTGCACTGGTTTATCCAGGTTCTTGATAAAATCTGCGGTCTGTTTAGTTAATGTGTGTTGTTGGGTTTGGGTGACATCCCAGCGAAAAGGCAGCGTTTGGGCAAAATAATTGATGCCGACGAATAAAACCATGCTCAGAATAACCGCCAAGGTCAAACCCGGTTTTATCGCAAACGCTGACTTTGAGTGTTGATCAGTCGATTTTTTTCGTTTGATAAAGCGCTGGATAAAACAGGCTGACAAAGCGCCAAGACCCAGCAAAGACAGCGAGAAGGTGACCACACCAAAACGTTGTTCTACATAAGCAGTTCCAAGGCCAAAAAAGAGACATATAAAACCCGATCCAAATAAAACAGCCAAATAATTTCTATTCATTTATTGCCACAAGCGATTTTCAATACTCAAACGGGTTAAAATAAGGCAGAGCAATATACCACTTAAATAGTATGTCACGTCTGCCACTGTAATAATGCCCACCGCAAAGTGTTCCAAATGACCTTGGGTGCCCAATTGCTCAATCAGCAGTTTACTGGTACCACTGAAATATTGGGTCAAAGCGGTCGAAAAAAACAGCCCAAATAAAATCACGTAAGCCGCAATTGCAGCAACAATTTGATTACGTGTCCAGGATGATGTCATTAAACCTACGGCGATAAAAAACGCCCCTTCCAGCCAAATACCCACATAACCGCTTAAGGTGGTTAATCGATCAGGGCTGCCAAAGTATTCAGCAATGCCGTAATAAACCAGCGTTAAACTGATGAGTATTGAAAAGAAAATCAAAATGCCCAAATATTTGCCAAGCACAATGGTGGTGTTGCTCAGTGGTGCAGTCATCAGGAATTCCATGGTACCGGTCGATTTTTCTTCGGCCAGTAAACCCATGGTCAATATCGGTATCAAGAATATAAACATGAATTCCATCACCCTAAACACTTCTCGCAGCGAGACTTCGCGATTTTGTTCAATGATCATATAAAAAATCAGGTTAAACAGGCCGATAGGCACGATCAGCATAATATACGCAATCGGCGATTTGAAATAAGTCTTTAATTCTTTCTTGGCAATGGCGACTATTTTACTCATGACTTGCACCCGTTGATTCTGAGGTTGGTTCTGCCGTTAGTTCGGGCGTGGCGGGTGAAGTCTGGAGTGAATGATGCTGCATAAAAACCGCTTCCAACGTCAAGGGTGGGGATTGATCATTGTCAGGTTTTAACAGGGAATCCAATGGCTGGTCAACAATAATTCGACCCGATTTAATCATTAACACCCGGTGGGCAATCTGTTCTATTTCACTCAGAATATGGGTGCTTAAAAGTACGGTTCTTTGATCTTGCTGGTTTTTGATCAATTGGCGGACCTGATGGTTTTGGATCGGATCCAGACCACTGGTGGGTTCATCAAGAATAAGCAGTTTTGGCTCATGAATAATGGCTTGAGCAATGCCGACCCGTTGTTTATAGCCTTTGGACAGGGTGCTTATGGTTTTATTTTTCACTTCTTCGAGCTGACATTCGCGCAACACTTTTTGCAATTGAAAGCGCCGTCGTTTGACGTTTACGTCTTTTATATCCGCAGCAAATTTCAAATAATCCAGCACCGTCATATTGATATAAAGTGGCGGTGTTTCTGGCAGGTAACCTATTTTTTGCCGGACGCTGAGCGAATTTTTGCTGATATCAATACCGTCAATCAGCACTTTGCCGGATGAGGGGGGCAGGTATGTGGTTAAAATGCGCATCAAAGTGGTTTTACCGGCGCCATTTTGTCCTAAAAAACCGACAATTTCGCCCTGCTTGATGTCAAAGCTAATGCCTTTTAAAGCCTCAAATGAGCCGAAATTTTTAGTGATATTTTCTGTAATGATCATGGTTTATTCAGGCACCGGTACGACATGTTTTTCCCACTTCCTCTGGTTACTCTTTTGGTAGACGCAAATATTTGTTTGTGGACGGAACTAGGGCGTGTTGACCTTTGGAGTTGATTTTTGCAGCAGTTTGTTTGCGCTTTATACAAGGCAGAGGTTGTGCAGTGTAGTTATTCTACATAAACAAGCGATTACGCAGTAGAAAGTGCAAACAAACGCTGCCCCTTGGGTTCGTTTCAAAGCGTTTTACTCTTTGTTGCGAACTTACTTGTTTAGATGACTAGACCTCGAAGTCCGCGCCGCGATTAAAACGCTTTGAACTCGAACAAAATTTCAACTCAAAAGGTCAACACGCCCTGATGAAACTGCACACAGGCATAATGACGATTGGGGTTCAGACTAACACAATCGGGCGGCATTAATCAGTATACAAGTTAATTCGTTTTTCTTGCACCCCTTTGTCAACCAGTCACCATTATGCCCGTTAATGTAAGTAACTTTAATTTAGAGAATGTAACAGTGAAATCAGTGACTGCTTTTTTGAAAACTTTACGGGCGCGGTGTTTTTATCAACCGTTCTTACTGGCTATCTTTTTATCCACTTCGTTTGCGGCACGTTCAGAAAACATCTTGTTGGTGATTGCCGATGATTTGGGGCTAGATTACTTTGAACAGATGTGTCCCCAGCTTTATGCTTCGTCGACGAGTGAGACTATTTCACCGACTATCAGTGAACTGTGCAAACGGGCGGTATTTTTCAGCAATGCTTGGGCCTATACCGTCTGTTCGCCCACCAGAGCGTCAATGCTCACCGGTAGATACGGTTTTAGAAATGGGTTGGCAATACTATTATGGCTTACTCAGCGGTATGGTTAGTCATTATTCTAATTGGCAAGCGACCGAAGCCACTCGACTGCTAGATGACACTATTGACGTATCAAAGCTGCTCGAAACCCAAACTGAATATATTACCACCAACGTTTCAACCCGGGCGCAACAATGGCTCGACGAAAAAAACACCGCGCAACAACCTTGGCTGCTTTGGTTGGCCTATACCGCGCCCCACAGTCCCTTTCATAAACCCCCTGCTGATTTGTTAACGGGCTCTATATTTGCCGACTTGCCAGAATCTGGTGCAAGCGATGCAGAGTATTATCAAGCGATGATTTATGCCATGGATGCTCAGTTGGCAAGAGTGCTTGAGTCGGTAGACATGAGTGATACTTTTATTCGCTTAACTGCAAGATGGCCGATGCGGATTGCGTGAATACTTTTTTGCCAATTGAAACAACAGATTGGTTGGCAGACACCCTCCCGCAAGAGCTAACTTCAAAACGAATGAGGGCTTATAGAACACTGTCTGATCACCTTGATCAGATGGAGCAAATAAGTACTTGTGAAGACGGTGTAACCGATCCCGTTAATACCGAATGTGGCAGTTTGTATTAGTCGTCTTTGCGGCTATTCATTACCAAACACCTGTCTGACTGCCGCCATCACGGTTCGTTCGTTGGCGCGCAGTCGGTAGTCGGCTGATTGATCTATCCAACGAATAACGCCGTTTTCATCAATCAACAAAGTGGTGGGAACTGACATTGACTTGAACTTCATCATCATTGGAAAGGGAATACCAAACAGGACAAAGACGTTATCTGAATTGCCACCCAGTGCCTTTTGGTGCTCAAGCCCATATTGTTTGACCACGGTAAGATTAGGGTCGGCAAGTAACGTATGGCTAAGGTTGTCGCGCACTTTATGATTTTTGCAGTCTTCGACGGTATCGCCAGACAAGGCGACTAAATCAATCTTGAATTGCTGTAACTGAGGTTTCATTTCTTCAAATTGCTTGAGTTCGGCGCAACAGTAGGGGCACCACGCCCCCCTGTGAAATTTCAGCAGGGTTCTTTTGCCTTGAAACGCTGTCTCGTCAAAGGGTTGATTCGTGTCGGTTTGGCTTTTAAAGGCCAAAACGGTGTCACCCACTTTGACTTTGATGTCACCGAGCGGCGTTTTTCGCAGGGTTAATATCCATAAAAACAACACGCCGGTAAATATCGACAACACGGCAGGAACGGCAACACCAACCGTCACTTCCATCGACAAGGCTGTTGACGACAAAGCAATGCCGATGATCAATGCGCCAATCAAACCCACAGGGCGTTCTGGCACCTGATGTTTCACTATTGTTGAAAAATAAACGACCAAACCGGCCAGTGTTGCGCCTAAGCCGAGCAATGCGAGTGTTAAAGCCACAATGTTGTTTCTTTTGTTATGTATCAATAGCGATACTATAGCAAGATATTGATTGGTTTGGCTTTAATCGACGTTAACTAGTTAAGCGACTTTTTCGGTCGGTAGGGGTTCCATGCTTTCAATCAAAGCAACAAAAATAGGCACTTTTTGCGAGCTGATTGGCGATTTGTTTTGCAGTAGGGTTTGAAAAGCGGTTTTGCGCAGGCTGCGCTGAAATAGTGCATCGGCCACCCAAGTCATGATGTGACTGACGGCATAGTCTTCAAAAACATCATCCCATAGGGTTACAGCTATGCTGCCGTTTTCATCTTTGAATGGTGTTAGTGCTTGAGTTAATTCAGCGTCAAGCTTGGTGAACATTGCCGGACCAAGCACAATTTTAAGCAAAAATCCCAAGAACGCTG
>JABSOG010000739.1 GCA_013216025.1 Algicola sp.
TACTTTGGCAATGGAAGACGTGGACCCTAATGCCTTGGGCGAAACCATTCAACAGATGGGAGATGAAGACCCAGATACCATGGCTGAACATATGAGGATGTGGGCTGAAGAGCAACGTCGATTGGCTAACGAAGCGGCTAAAGAGCATGGCAAACCTTAGGTTAAGCTTATAAATAACGCACAGGTGGCGCATCTATGAGTGCCGCCTGTTTTTAACCATCAAATAATGCTAGATTACCGCCAATCAAAAACACAGCCCTCGACGGACAACCCCACTGTTATGACCCAAATCACACTACAGCAACTCGAATCTTTTTTATGGGAAGCAGCCGACATACTGCGCGGCAATATGGATGCGTCAGAGTTTAAAGACTATATCTTTGGCATGATGTTTTTAAAACGACTGTCTGACTCGTTTGATGAAGCGCAACAACAAGTGATTACTTATTACCAATCGAAGGGCAAAACCGCCGAGGAAGCGCATGAACTGTCGCAAGATGAAGACGAATACACCAGCACTTTTTTTATTCCCGCCAATGCCCGCTGGGAAAGTATAAAAGACCTCAAACACGACATTGGTGCCGCTCTAAACATAGCAATGGAGGCTATTGAAGAACACAATAAATCGCTCGCAGGGGTGTTGATCAGCATTGATTTTAATATCAAAAACAAACTCACCGACAAAAAACTGCAAGACTTGCTTTCGCACTTTAGCAAACACCGTTTACGTAACGAAGATTTTGAACGCCCCGACCTGCTGGGCACCGCCTACGAATACCTGATAAAAATGTTTGCCGACAGCGCCGGTAAAAAAGGTGGCGAATTTTACACCCCAACCGAAGTGGTGCAATTGTTGGTGGCCTTGCTTAAACCTCATGCCGGTATGCGAATATATGATCCAACAGCAGGTTCTGGCGGTATGTTGATTCAAATGCGAAACTACTTGGCCAACCACGGCGAAAACGCCGCCAACTTGTCGTTGGCAGGCCAAGAGATGAACCTAAACACTTGGGCCATTTGCAAAATGAACATGTTTTTGCACGGGGTGTTCAGCGCCGATATACGCAAAGGCGATACCCTGCGCGATCCGCAGCATATGAAAGAAAGCCAGCGCGCCAGTTTTGACCGAGTGATAGCCAACCCGCCATTTAGCTTAAAAAAATGGGGTAAAGAAGAGTGCGACGACGACAGTTATGGTCGCTTCCCGTACGGCACACCACCCAAAGACGCCGGAGACTTGGCCTTTGTGCAACACATGATAGCCAGCGTAAACGCCGACGGCATGGCCGGTATCGTTATGCCCCATGGCGTATTGTTTAGAGGCTCTAGCGAAAAAGCCATCAGACAAGGTATATTAAAAGACGACTTGCTCGAAGCTGTCGTCGGATTACCCGCAGGTTTGTTTTATGGCACTGGCATACCCGCGTGTTTGTTAATCATCAACAAAGCCAAACCCCAAGCCCGCAAAAACAAAGTACTGTTTATTAACAGCGAATTAGAATTTGAAGAAGGCAAAAACCAAAACAAACTCCGCCAGCAAGACTTAACCAAAATAGTCGCCACCTTTGACGCCTACCAAGACATAAAGCGCTACGCCAAAGTCGTGGATATCAGCGAAATCGAAGAAAACGACTTCAACCTCAATATCCGTCGCTACGCCGATACATCGCCACCCGCCGAACTTTTTGACGTTCGCGCCATATTGCACGGCGGCGTACCAGTGCGCGAAATTGAAGATGACTATATTCAAGAAGAAATTCTCGCCGGGTTTGATGTGAGTTGCGTTTTTGACCGGACAAACGATGAGTATTTTGGCTTTAAAGCTGAGATAGCGAGTAAAGAGGCGATTCGAGAATATGCTAACAATGCAGAGGCGAAAGTGATCACACAGCTTGAGCGTTGGTGGGATAAATATCAGGTTTCTTTGCATCAGTTGGATGATCAGGTGGCTACTGCTGAGGCTGTGATGCACGGTTATCTTGAGGAGTTGGGGTATGAGTGAAGTTTTGCCGGATGGGTGGGAAACGAAGCAAGTACGCGAATTTACTTTGGAACACAAACAGGGTTTTTATAGTAAAGACGCATATAATACTGCTGGGACTTATCTGATACGCATCACTGATTTGAGTAATCCTACAATAGATTATTCCGATATGCCAAAATTGGTAATTTCAAAAAAGGAATTCAATCAATTTCGTGTTGAGATTGGTGATTTTCTATTTGCTCGCAGTGGTGCTATTGGCAGATATGGTATTGTGGCAAGAGACATCCCTGCTGTTTTTGCTTCATACCTGATACGTTTTAGATTTGATGAACAATTAGTATTAACCCAGTACTTTGGCTATCTTTATGAATCTGATATTTGCCAAACACAGTTGGGGGCAATTACTCAAGGCAGTTCAAATATAAACATAAATGCAGACAATATAAAAAGCTTATCAATAATAGCTCCCCCTCTGCCAGAACAACAAAAAATAGCCAAAACACTCGCTTCGGTTGACAAGGTAATTGAAAAAACACAGGCGCAAATTGACAAATTAAAAGACTTAAAGACCGCCATGATGCAAGCGCTGTTAACCAAAGGCATCGGTCATACTGAATTTAAAGATTCGGCTGTGGGACGGATACCGGTTGGATGGGAGGTTGTTCCACTTGTTGAGTTGATTGAAGTTATTGAGTCTGGATGGAGTCCACAATGTGAAACTTTTCCAGCCACTGCGAGTGATTGGGGGGTTTTAAAAACAACAGCAGTCACATGGGATGGATTTAATCACGAAGCAAATAAAAAATTACCAGATAACTTAAAACCAAGACCGGCTACTCAAGTGAACGCTAAAGATATACTCATTACGCGTGCAGGTCCTGCTGATAGAGTGGGTGTTGTTGCTTATGTTGAGCGAGTTCGAGAAAAAATCATGTTGTCTGATAAAATCATCAGGTTAATAGTCAAGCAAAATTGCAATCCAAAATTCCTGAGTCTCTGGCTTTCAAGTGATACAACAAAAACTTATATTGCAAGTAGGGTAAGCGGTTTGGCACAATCACAGACAAATATATCTCAAGATATTTTAAAAATCTGTCCCTGCGTTTTACCTTCAATGAATGAGCAGCAAAAAATTGCCAATACAATGAGTTCACTAGAAAAAAGACTAAAACGTTTGATGGATAAATCAACCCAACAAAAATCATTAAAAAAAGCCCTAATGCAAGACCTGTTAACAGGCAAAGTCAGGGTAAATATCGATAAGGAATAAGAAACGTCATAGGGTGGGCACAAAGAGATGTGATCACCCTTGTTGCTAAACCTTAATAAGGGCCGGTAAGATACGCTGCTACAAAGCCCCTATCAATAATGTAACAATGGCCCAATACAAAGCGATTAATCAGGTGTTCGTCATGCTCTGGAGCGAAGTAAGAAAAAGTTATCCCAACATGTGGGTCGTAATAGAGGCCATGAAAAGTCATAAAGAAGGCAACGAAAAAACCATAGAAGAAGTCGCTGTGGTCAATTCCTTCAAAGAATCTGGTGATGCTTATCATAACTATCAACAGGTCCATCAAAAAGAACCCCACCGCAATTATCTATTTGCATCAACCAAAAACGAAGAACTGAAAGTACAAGTACAACATTGGGGTGGTGGCAGCGGCAAATATCAAAGCATTGTTGAAGTGCATTAATAAACCTTATTTATATTCATCTTTTGATTTGCTGTTTTTCTTTTGATTTCCTCCGTGCCCCCGTGTCTCCGTGGTGAAATCTTTTGACCTTGACCTTGACCTTGCTTTTGACCTTAATCTCGTCCCTACCCAAATCCCCCACCACAACCCCTTGTTATTACCCCTCTTTTGGGTTATGTTTGGTTTAAAGGTATAGCAGTAAAAGAAAATAACAATAATGAGTCAGGACGAACTAAACAAGGTCGAAATACCCGCCATTGCGCAGCTAAAACAACTCGGCTGGGAATATAGCCACGGTGACACTCTAACGCCCACTCTTTGTAAACAGGCAGGGGCTGAACGGTCATCATATCGTGACGTAGAACTAGTCAAACAACTCAACGCCCCCCTAAAACGCCTCAACCCATGGATAAGCGCCGAAAACCTACGCAAAGTATCCCGCGAAATCACTCACCCGGTTCATGCTGGGTTGATGGAATATAATCAGGCTTTCCATCAAATGCTGGTTAACTTAACGTCGGTCGACCAAGACCTCGGCAAAGGCCGTAAAGGTCAATCGGTTAGAATCATCGACTTTGACACCGCAGGTAATAATCAGTTTTTGTGCGTCAGCCAATTTAGAGTCGACGGGGCCAACCAAAATATCATTCCCGACATTGTCTGTTTTGTAAACGGCATACCGTTGGCCGTTATCGAGTGTAAATCGCCCGGTGTCACCAACCCCATCAGCGATGGCATCAACCAATTACGCCGTTATGCCAACTTACGCCGCCCCTTTGACGACGAAGGCGCGCAAAAACTGTTTTGGTATAACCAATTAATGATC
>JABSOG010000740.1 GCA_013216025.1 Algicola sp.
ACTGGGTCGATTTTGTCCGTCTCCGCGCCCGACTGGGCGAAAAAGGGCTCAAAAGTCTGTTGCGGCTGGTCGAAACGGGTCAAATTAAGCTCATTGATATTGAAGCGGTGTATTTGTGTCAGGTGTATGACTGCTTGTCACGAGAGGTGATCAACGAAAGCCAAACGCTCAGCCATTTTAGTGGGGTAGAGCACAACGCCGTGGCGCACCAATTCAGCCAAACTGACGAAAAACTGAAAATCTTGCAGCGCCAAAAAATCGCTTGGCAAGTGGCACAAAACACCACGGTTGCCGGCGTGACAGCGGGCAGGGTGGCCAACCTGACTGAAATGGCGTTGATCAACAACGAAGTCAAAAAGAAAACCCGCCATGTATCCGTAAGGCAATTAATTCGCCGGGCCGGGCAGTCGCTGGTGGCGCTAAAACCGTGTTTTATGATGGGGCCTCATTCGGTGGCCAAATATCTTGCGCCCGGAGAACTTGATTTTGACCTGATAGTGATGGACGAAGCATCGCAAATCAAACCGGAAGATGCGTTGGGTACGGTCGCCAGAGGTCGTCAGTTGGTGGTAGTCGGCGACCCTAAGCAACTGCCACCAACCAGCTTTTTTGACAAAACGGTGGTTGATGAGTCAGAGCAGGCGGTGGCCATTGAGCAATCTGAAAGCATCTTGGACGTATCGTTACCGCTTTTTGTTCCACGGCGATTGCGTTGGCATTATCGTTCGAAGCACGAAAGCCTTATTGCCTTTTCAAACCAAACCTTTTACCAAGGTGATTTGGTGGTTTTTCCCTCGCCACACAGCAGTAGCGACGAATACGGCATCAAGTTCACGCATGTTAAACGAGGGCGTTTTGTCAACCAGCGTAACATCGAAGAGGCGCAGGTGATTGCCCATGCAGTGCAGCAACATTTATTGCATCGCCCCGAAGAATCGTTGGGATTGGTGGCGATGAGCTCAACGCAGCGTGAGCAGATAGAACGCTGCGTCGAAGAACTGGCCAAAGAAGCCCCGGTTTTTTGTGAGGCGCTCGAAGCCAACAATAATACGGATGAGCCATTGTTCATTAAAAACCTCGAAAACGTACAGGGTGATGAGCGAGACGTGATTTACATATCAATCACCTATGGACCCGTCGAAGCGGGTGCCAGCGAAATGCCGCAACGCTTTGGCCCGATCAATACCGGGGCTGGAGGCCGGCGTCTTAACGTATTATTCACCCGTTCGAAAAAACGTATGCATGTATTTTCCTCAATGACCGAGGCCCATGTCAGGGTCACCGAAAAATCTGGCGAAGGCGTCAGGGCGCTCAAAAGCTTCTTGGCTTTTGCCCAGACAGGTAAAATTCAACAAACCCGAGCGGCTGAGGCAGGCCCGGGCAACGATTTTGCCATTGCCGTAGCCGATGCGCTGGCCAAAGTGGGTTTCGACTGCGTGCCCCGAGTGGGCGTTGCCGGATACTTCCTTGATTTGGCGGTGGTTGACCCCAGCGTGCCGGGGCAATATTTAATGGCGATTGAATGCGATGGTGACAGCTATTATTCAGCAAAAAGTGTCAGAGACAGAGACAGGTTACGCCGTGCCGTATTGCAGGGCCTGGGCTGGCAGGTCAGGCGTATTTGGTGCACTGATTGGTTCAAAAATCCCGAAGCACAGTTGCAGCCGATTATCGAGCAGCTAAAACAACTACAACAACGACAAAAAGCACAAGCAATTGCAGCGCCAGCCCAAACAAGCGAATTGAAAGAGATTGCAACCGTCACTGCTATCGAAGACGACCTGCTGTCGGCAATCGACGAATTCAGCCACATTGAGGGCAGTTTAGAAGACAAACTACAACACTTTGATGACAAAGTTATTGCCACCGACGTTGGTGAAGTTGCTGAAGTCGCTCTGGGTCACAAGCTACTCAGACCGGCAATGATAGCAGCCTTTGTTCAGTTCAGACCGGTATCAAAGAGCGAATATATAGAGTTTATCCCCGCTTATTTGCGTGAAAGTACTGATGTGGGTCAGACCAAGTACCTCGACAAAGTGTTGAGTATTATTGGCGAGGATGAAGACGAGAATGTGGTACAGGCAAGTTTTTAATTACCTTAAGTTCTAAACAAACGTAAATTAATAACAAAAAGATGGACCAAAACCCGAGTGAATTCACCAACCGTTATTATAATTACACAGTATTCTCTAATCCGACAAGCGGCAAAGGGGTTGTGAAATGAAAGTCAGTAAAATCAAGCTCATTCAAAAATATCTGGCCAGAGAAAGGCTTTATGATGACGCAATGGATGGCGAGCGTGGCCCTCGCACCGATGAAGCGGTACGACAGGCGTTGATCAAGCACTCGGCTGATTTCCCCGAAGGCTGGCCGTCGTGGCCTGCTAAAAGACAATCGATAGGTTATTTACAATGGGTCTGTCGCGACAAGGATATTGATGCTGGCGGCATCGATGGTTTTTGGGGGCCACAGACCGATAGTGCGGTTGATATGCTGGTGGTGTTAAATCTCAACGGTGCCTTGCCCCCCAGTTTTGTTGATATTGTGCCGATTGTTGCCAACCCCCAAGATTTTCCAATAGAGCGGGAGGCCGCTTTAAACGATTACTACGGCAAACCCTGCAAAGGACGAATTGTCAGAGTACCTTGTCCGTGGGAGTTGCGGTTGGATTGGGACCTTGATAAAACAATCCAGACGATTTCGATTCATGAAAAGCTCAGCGACTCTCTTGCCCGAGTGTTAGAACAGGTTTTTGAGACCTACGGGGCACAAGGGATCCGAAAATTTGGTTTAGATCGTTTTGGCGGCGGCTTCAATGGTCGTAAAAAACGCGGCAGCCGCTCGGTTTGGTCGACGCATTCTTGGGGTTGTGCTATAGACTGGTTTCCCTCGCAAAACAGACTGAAGTGGCGCAGCGATCAGGCCAGTTTGGCCAAACCTGAGCTCGAAGCTTGGTGGGAGATATGGGAAAAAGAAGGCTGGCTTAGCCTTGGACGTTCAGAAAACCGCGATTGGATGCATGTTCAGGCGGCCAAGCGGTAGCTCGCTCCTACGGCGACAAAATCAATAAATTGTTTTGCTGGTCAATTTCAAACTTAAATTGCTTCAAAAAATTCATCCCCAGTAACCCGTGATAATCGGTCATGTTGTCTAAATCGATTATCACAAAACTGATTTTATCGACGTAAAAATCATTGATTTGATACCGCTCAAACTGATAAATAGGGGCGTTTATCTGACCCCCAGCGGTATTGAGCAGGGTATCGCCCATATATAGAGGAGAAGTCCAGTTTTCAATTTCGTCAAAGCGGGCGCGGGTGAGCACCGACAGTGATGCACCGGTATCTATCATCAGCTTAATGTCGCTGGTTTCGTTGATTAAACCACTCACCAGATAATGCTCACCAATGGGTTGTAGTTTTACTGCCGTTTGCTGCAACTTGGTTTTATGAATTTGTGCCAACAGCGACTGGGCCTGCTCACGATAAAAGCTGATGTCTAACATGGGCTCAAGTAAACGTTCAGCGCTGTCAAAATCGCCCAGATAAATATACGCCTCGGCCTGCGCCAATATATAAGGTGGATAATCGGCTTCAACCAGCAGCACCTCTTCGGCAAAATCAACAATCGCTTGCCACGATAAACTCTTTTTAAAAGTCGACATCTGCTCACTGGCCAAATGGTGAATGCGGGCCCCAAAGTATTCTTCTTGGCGAATATCAAAGGTATAAGAAACCAAAGAATGATAAATATTGATGGACTCGATGGTATTGTCGGTGGCGGCCAGTGTTTCGGCTTTTATGGCCAAAAAAGTCAGGTCATAAGGATAATTGAGTAAAAAGGCGGCATTAAACGCTTCTACCGTTTGATAGTCTTTGTCTTTGAACCATTGCTGAAC
Organism: Algicola sp.; assembly: GCA_013216025.1. Lineage (GTDB taxonomy): Bacteria > Pseudomonadota > Gammaproteobacteria > Enterobacterales > Alteromonadaceae > JABSOG01. Next base: position 3,899 of record JABSOG010000740.1, read on the forward strand.
TAGCTCATGCCAACGTCGTTTCACCCCAATGGCAGCTTGTTCATTGACCAACAGCAATTCTTCATAAATCGCCACTGCTTGCTCAAATAGCAATTGGTCGAACAGCGTGTTGGCCTGTTTGGCGGAGACTGATTGATATTCCGCTTGGCTTGACTGTTCATCGTCAACGACTTTACCTGTTAGGGATGACTTTGAAGTACTGGCGGGCTGGGCAACAATGGGCTGCGCGGTGCCGGGCAATGCTTGAACGATGGCCATCACAAAATACAAATAGACATTGAAGCTCAAAGAGCAAGTCAGTAAAACCAGTAGTAATGCAGAGAAACGGCTCATCGGGTCCCATCGTTCAGTGAAAATAGACCACAATACGTTACCAGTTTATGGGTTGCTGCGCTACTTTGTGCGGCTGCGACCTTAAAGTCAAAAGATCTCAACACGGAGGCACGGAGCCACGGAGAAAGAAAGAGGAAAAGCATTAAAAGCGAAAAGATTAAAAGAAAGGTTGATAAATGGGTTAACGAATTAATATTGGCTGTGTTTTGTGTTTTGTGTTTTGTGTTTTGTGTTTTTGCTCTTCTCTTTCTTTCCTCCGTGGCTCCGT
>JABSOG010000741.1 GCA_013216025.1 Algicola sp.
GTTATCTGGACCTGGGCAGTATTTGCTCAGTAAAAATCATTTGTCTTTGGTCAGAAGACCCTTTGATTTTCCGGGGCGTTCGGCACCAGCGCAGGGGTTGATTGTGGAGTTTGCCAATCACAAAATCACAAGTGTGATTGACCGTAAAACCCAAAAGCGGCTCAACAACGCCAGCCTAGAACCGTTGTTGATTGAACGATTACTCTCTCCCCATCAAGAAGACCGTGAGTTTCTACCGATTGATGCGTTCCCTGAAGAGTTTAAAGATACCTTGCTATTAGTCGAAGACCGTGACTTTTATCACCATTTTGGCGTGTCGCTCACCGCCACCGCCAGAGCGTTGTGGCAAAACATTAAGGCCGGGCGGACGGTGCAGGGCGGCAGTACTTTGACTCAGCAGTTGGCGAAAAACTTTTATCTTAATCACAGGCGCAATTTGCTGCGCAAAATCAACGAAGCTTTTATTGCCTTGTTGCTGGATTATCGTTACGGCAAAGATCAAATTCTCGAAGCTTACGTTAACGAAGTCTTTTTGGGGCAGTTTCATAACCGTGCCATTCATGGTTTTGGTTTGGCCAGCTATTATTATTTTTCAAAACCAATCAACGAATTACATTCGCAAGAGTTTGCGGTATTGGTGGCCATCATCAAAGGGCCGAGTTATTACAATCCACATCGCCATCCCGAGCGCACCCTTAAACGCCGAGATTTGATTTTACGTTTGATGTTTGAACATCACCTGCTCGACAAAAACGAATACGAATTAGCTGTGGGCCAACCATTGGGGGTTAGTGACAAAAAGCAATTTTTGCCGCTGCGTTATCCAGCCTATATGGCGCAGGTTAAACGAGATTTGAAAAGCACCATTCGAGACAGTGATATTTTTTCTGACGGAATTCGGGTATTTACCAGTCTTGAACCGCGCCTGCAACGGGCTACCGAGCAGGTCATCGTGAAGCAGTTGCCGTTGCTGGAAGCTCAGTACAAAATCGAAAAAATTGAAGCCGTGTCGGTGTCCATCGATTATTCAGAAGCAGCGATCACTGCGATGGTGGGGGCGCGAGATGTAGATTTTTCGGGGTTGAACCGGGCGCTTGATATGAAACGTAATATCGGCTCGTTGATCAAACCGGCGATTTACCTTACGGCGCTGTCCAGCCCAGATGATTATAATTTGGCCACGCCGCTTAAAGATGAACCAATCACTTTGTTAAATCGCAAAGGTAAAAAATGGTCACCCGCCAATTTCAGCAAAACGCACGCTGGAAAGGTGCCGTTGTTGCAGGCGTTGGCTCGTTCGAAAAACATTCCCACGGTCAATTTGGGTATGGCATTGGGCGTAGGCAAGGTCACTGACAGTTTAAGGGCGCTGGGCGTAGATGCGAAAATACCTCAGTATCCATCGTTGTTTTTGGGGGCATTAGAATTGTCGCCGCTGCAAGTCAGTCAAATGTATGTCACCATCGCCGACAATGGTGTGCTCAAAAAGCTGTCGACGCTAAGAGCGGTAACAACGGCGCAAGGTGAGATCATTTGGAACCGAAGCCTTACCGCCCGGGCCAATTTCACCATTCCAGCTGTTTACCTGACCAATGTCGCGCTCAAAGAAGCCGCCAGTACGGGCACCGCCAGACGGCTTAAACAATCGTTTCCGGGGGTGGTATTTGCAGGTAAAACAGGCACGACCGACGAACTGAGAGACAGTTGGTTCATTGGCTTTGACGCAAACAACCTCACCACTTTTTGGGTTGGCAAAGACGATTATTCGCCTGTGGGACTGACGGGCAGCCAAGGCGCGTTGCATTTGTTTAGTGAGTTATACAAGATTATTGTGCCCCAATCGCTGTTGGATGCCAGGCCACAGGGCATATCAGATCAATTCTTTCAACTCGATAGTGGCAAACGCTTTGAAACCCTGTGTGATGGCGGCGTGACACTACCGGGCATTGATTCTAAAGACCCGGTTGTGTATGTGTGCCGGTAGGAGCGAGCTCCAGCTCGCGATTTTGGCCAGCGGCCAAAAATCTACTAATGATGCACAATATATATTAAATGGCTGCGCCATTTATCGCGAGCTGGATAGCTACACGGATGTAGCTTATTAGGGCAAAGCAGGACGCAATTGCCGAGCTCGCTCCTACGCAGCCGCAGCTTCAAGTAATTGTTTAACGATTTGCTCGCCTGTCACAGGCCGTGAGAAGTAAAATCCCTGAATGTAGTCACAGTTTTGTGACTGCAAATATTCCATTTCTTCGACGTTTTCGACCCCTTCGGCAATCACCTTAAGGTTCAGCTTGTGCGCCATGGCGACTATGGCGTCAATCAGCGCTTTGTCTTTTTCGTTTTTAATCAGGTTGGTGATAAACGAACGGTCTATTTTTAGGTAATCAAAATGATATTTGTTGAGGTAACTCAAGGCAGAATATCCGGTGCCAAAATCATCTAATGACAGTTTGAAACCCAGCGCGTGTAACACGGTTAATACGTTGTCGGCACCGGCCACATCTGATATCAAAATGCCTTCGGTGATCTCTAACTCGATTTTACGGCTCGGAACATTGTGGCTTCTTAGAATGTTCATCAAGTTGTCGACAAAATCTGGGTCTTGCAGTTGACGTACTGATATGTTGATGGCCACAGTCAGGTTGTTGATGTCGTCTAGTTTCCATTGGTTTATCTGGCGGCAAACCTCTTCAATGACCCAGTAACCGATGGGAATGATAAAACCGTCTTCTTCGGCGATGGGAATGAAATCTTCTGGCGAGACAAAACCGAGCGCCGGGCTGTGCCAGCGCAGCAACGCTTCGACTGTCACGGTGTTACCGCTGGCAATTTCAACCAATGGTTGATAGTTAAGGGTAAATTCGTCTTTTTTCAGGGCTTTTTGTAAGCCGGTTTCAAGCGCAAAACGATGGGCAACCTCTTCGTTCATGGCCTGGGTGTAGAACTGAAATTTGTTGAGGCCGAGTTTTTTTGATTGAAACATCGCCGCATCGGCATTTTGAATCATATCTGAGGCATCATCGCCGTCTGACGGATACGCGGCAATACCAATATTTGAAGCAATCAATATTTCGCGGTTTTGAAAAGTCAGTGGGGCGGAGATGGCTGCAATGACATTTTTGGCCACCACTTCGGCGGCTTTGGTTTTATTGGCATTTTCTAATATGATCAAAAACTCGTCGCCGCTTAGGCGGGCAACGGTATCGCTTTCGCGCACCGCTTGGCGAATGCGATTGGCCAAAATGGCGAGGATTTTGTCACCAGTATCATGGCCAAAAGTTTCGTTGATGTCTTTAAAATGGGCAATATCGACAATCATCGCAAACACCAGCTTTTTCTCGTTGGCGCGGTTGAGCATGGCCTGATTGAGTCGGTCAAAAGCCAGGTTACGGTTGGGCAACTGGGTTGTAGTGTCGATGGTGGCTTGATGAATGAGCTGGTCTTCGAAAGCCTGTTTGACCTGAATGTCTTCATACAACTGCAAGGCGGTGCGCAGCACTTTGGCGGTGAGGTTGTCGAACATTTCTAAATCTTGTTTTTGGCGATCGTGAGACACCAAAATCGCTCGATGGCTGCTTTTTTCGTAATACCAGTGAATATCGTTCATGCCTGAGGCGAAGCGCATTGGGGCTATGACAAAGTTACAATAAGAGTCGAGCAAGTTAGAGATATAGGTCGGCGCATCGGCGGCGATGAATTGTTTTTCTGGGCGATGGCCATCGCGTGAAAAATAGCTTTCAAGACAAAAGTAACCGGTTTTAACGTCAAGATGGTAAATACTGATGTTTTTCGATTCGCACAGACTAGAAAAAGACTGTAAAAACCGCGATTGTTGGATGGCACATTCTTGGTCGCTTTTGGACAAATGAAAGCGTTCGTTAATCAAGGTGCCGATGATCTGATTATGAAAGGCTTCAATGCGCAACTCATGAGCAATATCAAATGAACTTTTTAATTCTGTAGTCAGGGAGTTGTTAAGCCGCTTTAACTCGTCAATCTCTTGTTGTAATGTTTGAGTGTTGGGCATTAGTTGATCCGCATTGTCAGTGATTAATCGTCTGGTTTAATCGAGAATATGTTAACAGTTAGTTAACCGATTATGCCTTCTTATGGTGAAAAGATCAACTGTTCGGCCCTTTTATACTCAACAATTGACCGTCATCCGACCTGTTATATTTGCGACAAATCGAGCACAGCGCAGGTACTGCAAGGGGGTTCCCAAATTAGTTTTATTTGAAATTAAGTTGCGATGAGGGGCTTAAAACGACGATATTGATGTGTGATAAAGGGGGGTTGTGGGGTTGTTTGGAGTTAAATGGTTGTTTTGGGGTGGGGCGGTGTAGGAGGCTAGCAATATTGGGGCTTCGTTTTGGGGTTGAAGGAACGGAGGCTTCGCAATGGGGTCAAAGCATTCGATTTTGTCGAACCAAAAAATATTTTTGTTCGACATAATCAAAAGCATTGCCCCCGGCTGGTGGTGGCTGGTT
>JABSOG010000742.1 GCA_013216025.1 Algicola sp.
TGCCGACCTTGCCCTGCAATGCAACAGCGACATTATTTGAACAGTTAGCCAATTGTTGATAACTGTAATTTGTGCGCTCACTTTCAATGGCCAATTTGTCCGGCGCCAAGCTGACCTGCTGCTGGAACAACGAAATGACATCACCGCGCCAGCTGTCATCCAATGGCTGCTGGGGATTAGGCAATACGGCGCAGGCACTTTGCGTACGCAAGGAATAGGCACCGATGCTTTGCTCGGGGTAATCAACAATTTGCAACAACAAATGGCGATATTGCTCCAGCATTTCAACGATGCGCGCCTCGCTGAACAACCCGGTATTGTAGTGATAACGCAAGTGTAATCCTGCGGGGCGCTGCTGGGCGTACAGGGTAATATCAAACTTGCTGTCCTGCTCGACCTGCTCTGTCGCTTCAATCTCAATGCCCGGCAACGCCAAGTCTTCACCCGGCAAGTTCAGCATGTTAAAGAATACCTGGAACAGCGGGTTGCTGTTGGTATTGCGGCTAAGCCCCAGACCTTCGACTATCTGTTCAAAAGGCACGTCTTGGCGCTCCATGGCGCCAAGAATGTGTTTTTTGTTGGCAGCCAGAAATTGCTCAAAACTGCTGTCCATGTCCAAATCAGCCCGCAAAATCATGGTGCTTAACAATAGCCCCATCATTTTTTGCAAATCAGCGGTATTTCTGCCAACATTCGGCGCGCCGACAATCACGCTTTGCTGACCACTGAGACGACTTAAATGTAGCTGGAAGACACTCAGTAAAAAGATAAAGTCAGAAACTTTATGCTGCTTGCAAAATTGGCTGAGTTTGGCGGTTTGTGTTTCGCTCAACTGAATCGACAGACTACCGCCGCTCGAATCATGGTTATCATCACGTCCATTATCACGGGCAATGGTCAGATATTCAGGCGCATCATTCAATCGGTCCATCCAATATTCCAGTTGTTTGCGTTGTTTGTTTTGTTGCTCATTCGAACGCTGCCAATGGGCGAAGTCGGCATATTGGATGCTCTGTTGTGGCAATGCATTTTGGCTGGCGCTATACAGCGTCATCAACTCTTCTACCAATACGCCCAACGACCAGCCGTCGGCAACAATGTGATGGATGTTAATCAGCAGGTAATGAGTCTGACTGGCCACTTTGACCAACGTCATATCGTACAAGGGGCCATTGTTCAGATCAAAGACCTGTTGCTGATGCTCACAGATAATACTCTCTATTTCGCCTTGTTGGGCAGACCTGACAGTCAACGGGTCAGGATGACGTGGGTCAAACGCCAAAACAGGTTCGTCACCTTCACCTTCACCTTCACTTTCACCATCAAGGACATGCAATCGCGAGCGCAATATCTCGTGTCTTTGCACCAATTGGTCGACACAATCAGCCAATTTTTCACCATCCAAAGCACCGTTTAATTTCAGGCTTTGATATATATTATAGGCACTGCTTTGACCGTTAAGCTGTTCGAGGAACCACATGCGCCGCTGGGCAAACGACATTGGGATAACCTGTTCACGAGATACAGGTTTAATAGCATCAGCGTTAACCAGACTCCTTGACTGGCTCAACAGTAAGATGATGGCTTGTTTGTTGTCACGAATAAGGTTGCCGATTTGTGCCGTCATCGCCCCTTTGGGGGCCTTGAATTTGAGCTGCTCGTCTTCAACCCACAGTTTGATTCTTTTCGATTTCACCGTTGCTAACAGTTGTGCCAGGTCCTGCATCTTTTAACCCTATGTAATTATATCTCGGTGGCGAGCAGCCATAACGGCCAACTCAAGTCGACATAATTACGCAGCCATGGATAAAAACGCATTCGGGGTGGGATTAATTTTAGCGGCAGTTTGGCCTGTAATGGCCCAATGGATCTTATTTTGAACTGTTTTGAAAAAGGTGATACTAATATTCTGGGTTGGATCATAATCGACACTAATGGCATAAATATCGGTTATTTTTTGATAGAAGCGTTTTTCTGAGGTTCGTATATCCTGAATTCGACGACTCAGTTCTTCGAAGTAGTCAAACGGCTGGCCCGGATTTTTTAGTCGTTCATCGTCAAGCACAAACCCTTTAACAATATATTCGCGTAGTTGCTGTGTCGCGCAAAGGGTTAAGCTGCGTCACTGTGGAAGAGCTGGTTTTTACAGGGGGATGTTAGATATATGATAACCGCGCTAGACTTTGAATCTATTAATAATGGAAGATAGCTGCTTAGTGGTATCTTGCTGATGATTGGCTGTTGCTGCTACCACTTCTGCTTGGCTCACAGTGCCATCAGCTAAATCTCGAATATTAACGACATTGTGGGTGATTTCCTCAGATACTTTAACCTGTTCAGAGGTTGCAGTATCGATTTCTTCTGCCTGGCTTCGTATTTGGGCAATACAATTGGCTATTTCAGACAATATGTTACGCACAGCGTGTGAGCTTTGTACTCCTTGTGCCGCTTTTTCTTGACCACCTTGCATCGCAGCCACTGCATTTTGTGCATTGGTTTGCAATCCGCTAATGATCTCTTGAATGCTCTGAGTAGATTCTTGAGTTCGTTGTGCCAATGACCTTACCTCATCAGCTACCACTGCAAATCCACGACCTTGCTCCCCGGCTCTTGCTGCTTCTATCGCGGCATTTAAAGCCAGAAGGTTGGTTTGCTTAGCAATATTACGGATGACTTCCAATACTTGACCGATACTTTGGGAATCTTGACTTAGCTTATCAACCACGTCAGCAGCTTTATCAACCGCAACAGACAAAGCTTCTATGCTGGCAGTCGATTCTGCCACGATACTTTGACCTTTACTGGCCTGATTGTCGGCCAAATCAGCAAATTCAGTTGTTCGTTTTGTACCTTGTGAAATACCTTGAACGGTCTGTGACATCTGGGTAGATGCAGTGGCAATAAGCTCTAACTCTTGTTGTTGACTGCGAGCGCCCGCACCCGCTTTTGTAATGGCATCGACTACTTTGGCAGCGGAGGCATCAACTTCATCAATCGAGCTTTTACTTTGTTGGATTAGCAGCTGAATTTTCTCAACAAACAAATTAAATTGAGTCCCCATTTGCCCTAGCTCATCTTGACGATCGACTTCGATCCGTTTGGTTAAGTCGCCTTCGCCAGACGCTATTTCAGCCATGGTTTTCACCAAGGTGCCTAAAGGGCTGATAATTCTTCTGGCGACAACGCCTGAGCTAATCGAAACCAGTAAAATAATGCCGACAACAGCAAAAAATGATGTCAACTTTGTCGCTTGTATTGGCTTTTCTATCACGCTAACAGGGATCATCATCGCCAATGACCAGCTAAAATACGGATGTTTCGCTGTAACCTTACGAAATGCGACAAAGTGCTTTTGTCCTTTCCAAGTCACTTCGGAAAAACCGTGATCTTGAGATAACATCTGAGCTTGAACTTCTGCAAAGCCATCCACATCGCTATACAAAGATTTGATGGTGTTCAATAGCGGCGGATCTTCGTTGGCTTTGTCTTCTCTATTTTGAATTTTTTCTTCAATGCCAGCCAAAAATACAATTGAGCCATCTTCGGCAATCAAAAAAGCATCACCTTTGCCCTTATATTGCATTTTACTCAACTCATCACCAATGGTGGAGATGAGAATATCGATGCCACCAAAACCTAAGAAATTACCATTACTGTCTTTTATGGGTGCTTTAACTGCGGATACTACCGAACCATCGACATAATCCACCGACGGTGTAGAAGCAAAAAATTGACCTTGATCAATGGCTTCTTGCCACCATGGTCGTTTATTTGTGTAATAAGTAGGGTCAGCGTCATAGCGACCTTTGGTATCAAAATATTCATGGGTTTGGGCGGGGGCAAAAAAGACTGATTTTACTGTAGGATCATCCATAGCAAGTTGAGCAAAATGTTCAGTGATACGCTGATGAGTGAGATCATCTTTGATGTATGAGGCACGCTCGGTATAGTTTTCAAACCAATTAATGACCATCGGTGAACTAAAAACGGCGTCAACTATTCTCCCTCGTTCAACAAAGAAGTTTTCTATTTTATTTGAGTTGAGTTCCAATTGCGAATCAATGGCCGTATAGGCTTGTTCACGTTTTAAGTCAGCGATGTGACCAACCACAAAATAGGCAGTGCCACCCAATAGAATTGCGACAGTAATCACGCTGTAAATGATTAACTCTTTAGCAACAGAATTAGCTTTAAACAACATAGGTTATTTCCCCTGCTCATCTTTTTCTTACTAGCTAGTGCCCGTCCAGTGTGCCGGCTCAGCAGAAACGTGGTTTCTCTCTGACAATTGTCAGGATGGGCGCAATGGGTGCGTTTCTGGTGATACGGCATTCCGATGGACACTAGGGTCTGTTGATCTTTCGAGTTGAAATTTTGTTCGATTTCAAAGCGCTTTAATCGTGGCGGTCGTTATGATGCCTAGTCATCTAAGCGAATAACGGGCAACAAAGAGTAAAGCGCTTTGAAACGAACCCGAAGGGCAGC
>JABSOG010000743.1 GCA_013216025.1 Algicola sp.
TGCGGCGTTTGCCGGGCTGGACGGGCGAGTTTACGTGTTTGTCAAAGCCCAGTATTACCGTTTTAGCAGTGATGACTACACCACGGTTGATGCCGGTTTTCCGAAAAACATCGTTGATGACTGGGGTGGATTACAAACCATTAATGCGGCCTTTACAATGGATGGCAAAACCTACTTGTTTGGACTTAACGGTACGCAAGCACAGTATGTGTGTTACTCCACCAACGACTACCGCAAACCAGATGACGACTACCCCAAGGAGCAAAAGGAAACCACCCATCACTGGTGGCACTTGCCTGACAGCTGGACCGATGAGCAGGTTGATGCGCAAATGCGTTTTGATCAAGTGGATGCTGTGTTTAATGCGCCGGACAAGAAGACCTATCTATTCTCTGCCGCGTATTTCACCTACTTCGACCACGTTAATCGATGGTGGGCTGAGCCACAAAAAATTGCCGATAAATGGACAGCACTGCCTGCTGCGTTTCAAACCAAAATCGATGCGGCTTTGTGTGGCAAAGACGGCAAAACCTACTTTTTCAGCGGCGATCAATTTGTCCGTTTTTCTGATGCACACTATTGTGAAGTCGATAAACACTATCCTAAATCCAGTACAGAATCCTGGGGTCACAATGCCGAGCTTGAAGACCGCGCCAAATGTGCTGACTTTGAAGTAACCGGGGCGATGTCGCTGATATCTTTCGAACAACAAATTGATAGCGACGAAAACGAAACCATTGATGCCCGCCTGCATACTTATTTGTTCAGTGGCGACCTGTATTACCGCTATTTGACTGACGTTGAGACGCCGACCGGCACAAGTGATGAAGTATTGGTGACCCGGCTTGAAGCCGACTATCCAAAAACCATTAGCGAACTCAAAAATGAACCGCGCTTTAGGCACTTTAATACCGGCAAAAATGGCAAAGAGTCGGTTTTGACCACCAGCGACGAATATTGGTTATCGCAAGTGGATGCGGTGTTTGCCGATCAGCGCAACGTATACTTCTTTAGAGACAGTGAAATCGAAGTCGTATCGACCGAGCAGCATAACCAATATGCCACTGCTTTTGCCAGTCAGGACAATACCAGCCTGAGCAAGCTCGTGCTAAACAACATCAACGGCCTCAAAGGCAATCACGGGGTCTTTAGTGACGTCAACTGCGTGGTGATGCATGACGGTGGTGTTTATCTTAGAAACAACAACGGCTGGGTACACCACACCAGTGCAGAAGGATACGGTATCAATCAAACTGTACAAAGACCGGCACTTATCGAGGTTTTACATGAAGATGACCAAGATGAATTGACGACGGTTTTACAAGGTACAGACGGCAATACTTATTTCTTCAAGCAAGCCGCTCAAGCGGGAGAAAATGGCTATTACTACGACAAACAGCTCGATAAGGCCGAACCGATAGCCGCCAAGTGGGGCAAGGTTCGCAATAACATCGACAAAAACAACCAGATTGATGCAGTGCTGCAAGATAGCGGCAAAACCTATGTGTTTAGTGGTGATCAGTATGTCGTTTACCCGCAAGGTGTCGACCCGTTTGCACCGGTAGCCAGTGGCAATAACCCCACTGTTTTGGTCGAACCCGACAAAAAGGTAATCCGCAGCATTTTTGACGACTATGGTTTGGACAACGTCGATATCGCCTACCAGGCAGATGATGTTATCTATTTGATTGAAAAACCGGATGTAACCGGTGGCAGGCGTTATGTTCGTCTCGATAGCTGTGATCAGCATGCCAATCAAAGGCATCAAAAATCCACAGAGCAGGCCTATGGTAACTTTTGGCAGATGCCAATCAACCTTATTGCCGCTGGTTGGGATGCTGTGGATGCGGTTATCAACCAAAACCAATTGCATCAACTGGTAATGCCCAACAATAGTTTCAAACAACGAAATGAAACGGTGGAGCAACACAAAAACGATATCTTACTGTTTATCAAAAACCGTGAATTTGTCAGTTTTGACAAAAATACCGGTAACTGGACTGAGCCAGGGTCTATTGAAGACTTGTGGGGCGATATTCTAAATTGTGAAGACTCATTGATAGACGAACTGCAAAGCCTGTTTATCTATAACCACAGCACCACGGTCAGGAGCGACAGCGGCAGCCAGACCGTTGAACAATCGCGGGTTTATTTTCTTGGTGAACACTGCTATCAGTGGTTGGTCCAAGATGAATCAACGCTAAGCCCATACTTGGAGTATAAAGACCAGCTTGGATTGGTCGCAGCCGACTTTAACGCCATTGATGCCAGTTACGTTTACCAGGGTAAATATACCTACCTGTTTTTTGGCAATCGATACGTTAGATACACCGGGCAGCAATATTGTCATATCGACGAAGGTTACCCAAAATACCTTGAAACCGAGTTGTCAAAAGAACCCGGTTTTACCCATCTGCCCGAAACGTTTGCCACGACCATAGCGACCATCGTTAAAAAATATGCGCCGCCGAGCAGCACTACCGAGCAAAACTGTATAGATAAACTGGTCATCATTGAACAGGCGGTGATCAGTGGTGTTATTTCAAATGGCCACAATACTTATATTTATATCAATGATTTGGATGACAGTAGTCAGCCTGCAGGCGAGTGCCTGGTGTTTAGTGATCAGCAACGAAGAAGCTTTTCGCTTAAAAATCTGGCTTATTTACCCAATCACTTCAGTGCAACAGGCACCATAGACGCCGCCTTTACCTTTGCAGGGGCGACCTATTTGTTCAGTGGTGATCAATATATTCGCTACGCCAAATGTCAATACGACTATCCCGATAAAGGATATCCGAAAAAGATAGCCGATAATCTGTTGGCAGACTTGGCCAAGCCGGGTGTTTTGAATGCTCATTTTCATCGGGATTTGGACGGGGCAACCGTCGACAGACAGGACAACATCTACCTGTTTAAAGACAAAAACTACATTAATGTTGCTTCGCCCGATAGTGCCAAAGTGATATCAACCGATTGGAAAATTGATCTGAAGTCACTGAGTGAGCCGTTATGTCAGCCGGTTGATCCAGCGGTTTCGGGCCAAAATGACGGGATATTCGACGGTGCCTTTGTCGATGAATCAGGACACTTGTACGTCATCAAAGGCGACCAGGTACTGCGCTATGCAGACACCGAACAAACATACTTTGAAAAAGGCTACCCCAAGCGCATTGATGAAGTGTTTAAGCAATTGCCACAAGACTATCTGCAAGGGGTTCAAGGCGCGTTTACGTTTGCCGGTAATACCTATTTGGTCAGGGCGTTGGACAGTGATAATACCACGGCGCTCAATGAACCTCATTTTGTGCGTTATCCGACCGGCAGTTATCACTGTTTGCACAGTCCTCATAAAGATTTGAGATACCCGCAAACCTTTGTATCACGCTGGGGTCAGTGGGCTGACTATCGCTTGGGTGACCTGCATATTATCAGCTGTTTTAAACAACTCAACGACAAGGCAATGGGCGAAACCAACTTGGCCGATGTATTCAAACGAGGTTCGGGGTATTTCCATACGCCGTTTGAATCGATAGCACAAATGTTTGATTGGGACGTTGAAGACCTGCAATGGCTAAAACGCAAAAATGGCTTTTTAGCGACAGCTGATCAAGATAGCGACGGATCCTCAGGGGACAATGGTGAAGCACTGGTTGACCTGGAATTGCTGTGCCGCATCAACACCATTCAAAAGCTGGCGACGAGTTTGCGTACCAGTGCCAAATCTGTGTATGAAGACATTTGGTTTAAACGTTATCTCGATGATACTCACGCCGATGGCGATGTGCTCGTTGATAGTGATGGCAACAACACCTATTTTGACCGAAATGAGGCGGTTGCAGATAAGTTGCTTAACTATCTTGCAGGCAAATACTGTGGCGAAACATCACAAGATGTGCTGATCCAGGAAATGCACAATCATCTAAACCTGCAAAAGCGTGACGCCATGTTACCGTTCATATTGGCTAAAGATTCAGAGGTTGAAGATGCACGCGACTTGTATGAAAAAATGTTGATCGACGTCAACATGGGTGAATGTATGGAAACTTCGCGGGTAAAAGAAGCGATTGCGGCGGTACAGCTGTACTTCCATCGTTTGTTTTTGAACCTCGAACCAGCCGTTATCCGGGGACAAAGCGACAACAATGAACAGACCCGTGTTGCCCTGAATGACCGTTGGGACTGGTTTAAAAACTACCGGGTATGGGAAGCCAACAGAAAAGTCTTCTTGTATCCCGAAAACTATATTCGCCCGGAATTGCGTGATACCAAAACAGAGCAATTTAAAGCGTTTGAAGACTTACTTTCACAAGGCACACTGAATAACGAAACGCTGCAGCAGGCATTGGGCAGTTATGTTGAGTCTTATGCCGGGGTGTCAAACCTCACTATCGCCGGTGGTTATGTTTACGATCACCCGGATAACAGCGCCGATAAAGAGGTCATTTTATTTGCCCATAGCAAAAGCCAGCCCAAAGTTTACTA
>JABSOG010000744.1 GCA_013216025.1 Algicola sp.
AATCCATCGGCCCCGATTTTGCGCCTTGTCGGCAGCATAAACAGTGCCATAACCTGAATTGATCTCAAAATGCTGCACACTCAACTGGGTTGATTGATAAGCCAGTCGAACATCAAACGAACGGTTATCGTGGGGAGAGCGAAAGCCACCGGCTAACGCCGGGTTATTGACAAAGTCGCCCCATAACCGTGGGTCGGTATAATAGTGGTTTTTAGTGTATTCGTAGGCGCTGATGTTGCTGTCATCGACCAACCCCTTGTCGAGCCTAAAGGCGAAGTTTAAGCGCCAATCGCCATTACTGAACAACTGATGAAAGTCGATGATTTTACGTTGATTGCTGCCAAAAGCCGTAAAACCGTTGAACTGACTGGCGCCACGTTTGGTGTCGGCATGGGTGATGACATTAATGGTGCCTAAAAACGCATTGTCGCCATAGGGCACGGCGGCAGGGCCAAGTACAATTTCGACCTGCTTGATATTGGACAAGGCTAAAGCGCTTTGCACAAAGATATTATCAAAATACAGGTGGTTCATCACATTACCGTCGAGCAACAACAGCACTGTCCCGCCGCGCTGACTTTCGCCCCGCCAATAGTGAGAGATCCAAGTGTCGCCATAAGGCCGGATGACCTCCATGCCCGGTAAATCATCGAAGATCTCTGAAAACTCCTTATAACCCCGAGCCTTAATCGTCTCGGCAGTGATCACCATGACCGTAGCAGGTGTATCATGCAGACTTTCTTCGGCGCGCGAAACCGTGCTGATTTTTACATCCAGCAGTTCTTCCAAAGAGTGGTAAAACAGCGATTCGTCTTCGGCCGATGTGACTGTAGTTGTGACCATAGTTGTGGCCGTGGCATTGGCAGTTGTAAGAGCGCAGGTAATAAGCGTGATGGCGTAGAGCAAAGAGTAAAACGTGCGTGGCATAAGCGAGTCCCCATGAGGAATGAGAAAAAGAGCGACTGTATTGTTCAATTATAGAGGAGTTCGGTTTGGACCGTAGGTTGGCCAGTGAGGGACATTTTTGTAGAGAGTTACCTTTGTTCTTTTTATTGGTGCGCACGGCACACCCTACCTATTTTGCGAAGCAACCCCAACAATCCCTTTGGCAAAATCAGCCGCCGCAGTTGAGTTTGGCTGATGTGTCACCATGGTTTGCTGGTGGTGAGTAAAAATTAAAGGCAGCTTCCGTGCTGCCAATTAACATCAACTCTTCGAGGCGCGCTTAAGCGCTTTATTAAACCGCTTCATTTCGTACTCGCTGCCAACATTGTTTTTCGCTACTTCGATCACCGCATCCAGCAGGTTTTGATCGTCTGGCATATTCGACAGAATGTGCAGTAGTACTTCGGTGGTTTCATAATCGCTGCCCATCTGGCTGATGGTGTCGATTATTTTCAACCAAGCATCGTGTTCGAGTTCAACATCTTGGATGATAGACATAGCCGCAACCCTGAATTCGTAGTCGCTTTCGAGCGATTTTAACGATTCAATGGTCATGTTAATGGTCTCAGGCGAGTCCTTAAACAGCTTGGCTACGCCGCTGATTAATACTCTAAGTTCATAATCGCTTTGAATCCGTTTTTTAGCTAAAGCCATAATATTTTTAAGATTGTCATCACTTTTTGCATTGGTTTCTATTGCGCTCATCAGCAGCATTCGCATTTCGTAGTCACTTTGTATGCTGTTGCTTAATGTCAGGAAAGTGGCAAATGTCTCTTCGTTATCCAGCGAGCGTGACGTGAGCATGGTGGTGAGCAGCATCCGCATCTCATAATCACTTTGGATTTTTTTGACTGCTGCCATGATGTCCTGCAACACCGCATCTGACTGGTTTTCAATTAACAACAGCGGAGTGAAGGCCATGCGCATGTCGTAATCGCTTTCAATAGTGCCGAGAATTTTAATCAGCCTTTGAGTTTGCCTCTCATCCAGTTTACGGGCTTCCAGTAGTGCCTGCGAATAGTACGACAAACCACGGGAAGCTATTTGTGTCATTTCCTCAAGTACAGCTTCTACGTCGCCTTGTTTGAGTATTTTGGCGATACGATCGTTGGCGTTTGCACCAGAATTACGCAGGTAGTCGAGCATCATTGTGTCCAGCCACTGTTTATCATCCGCGCCCATGGATTGTTTAACACCATCGCGTTTGAAGCTGAGAGCCAGTTTACCGTTATCGTTGGTAAATTTTATGCTGCGGTCAATGTCTTTACCGGTTTCACTGAGGGACAAAGAACTATCCGGTAAGACCATGCTGACGCTATTGCCATCGACACTCAGCGATATTAGACCGACTTTGACAACCTTTATTTTATGGTCACCATCTTCTCGGTGGTAGGTACTGCGGTATTGACCGTTGATACCTCTGGCTCTTGCATCGGCACTGATGTCGCCTGTGTTGGAGGTCGAAATCTTGACCCGGTCACTACCACTACCACTACCACTGCTGCTGCTGCTGCTACTGCTACTGCTACTGCTACTACTATTACTGCTGCCAATACTGCCACTTAAGGCCAGCGCCGGAATGCTCAGAGCCGAGGCGATTAAGGTGGCCGCTACAGCGCCTTTGGCCCAGCTTGCGGTGGTTTTAAATTGGTTTTCGTTTGCATCGAGCAGGCGGTCAACCCTTGCTCGTAATTTTGATTTATCTCTAGCCATTGCCAGTCCCCATTGAGGTTGTTGTTTGTTGGTGATCTGTTTTGCGCAGGTAAATATCGCTTCTGCAACAGATTTTGGATTGTCACTGTGACCCGCTGCCCACTCGTCAGCAGCAAATTCCGCCAAATCTGCCAAGCGCTTTTGGGCCACGGCAAACAGGGGTTGGAGGAAAAACAAGCGTGTCAGTGCATGTAAAATCAGTAATATGATGGGATCGTGATGCTTCAAATGTGCCACTTCATGGGCTATCAAACCACGTAATTCATGGTCTGGCAGGCCATCAAGTGCCCATTGTGGCAGGCAAATCTCACCGGTTGGTAAACAAAGCGGACTGTCAATTCGCTTTGTCGTTGTTAAATAAGGTGTCGCTTTAATATCGGCTTTGTCACAAATATCGAACAGTAAACGAAACGCCTGATGGTCAGAGTTGACTCGCTTGCGAGCACCCAAAGAACGTACCGCAGCGGCATAAGTGAGTACTAAGGCCAGCAATGCCAAACCGGCCAATAAGCCTGGAATGATAAGAAAAGACGGTATTTGCCAGTGACTTTGCGCCGATTGTTGCGGGTTTGTGTTGTTAAGAGCTGTGTTGTTAAATGTCGCGGTGCTATTTGTTGAGGCTGATGAATTTAGTTCTAACTGTGATGTGGTTATGTCTCGCATCACTTTTACCGCTGCCGATTCGTTGGCTGGCGGCGATGCACTTATCGTGACAAAACCATCGATATAACGGCTGGTTTGTTCATTTAATTCAATTTTCGCTGCAAAGTTGCTGCTGATTGGCAATAACAGTAAAAATGAGGCGATAACGGCCGCTTTCCAGGCAATATCGGTTAAGTCGCGGTTACGCAGTATGTTGAATTTTTCGAGCAACCACACGCCGCCAAGCAACACACTGCTGCCGATAAAGAAACGGGCAAAATACAATAACAATTCAGTTGGATCCATTGGTAAAGTCATGATTATTTGTCCTTGCCGAGCAGGTCACCGATATCTTTGAGATCGTTTTTGTCTATCTCGCCTTCTTTAAGCAGGTGAGCTAGCAACTGTTTTGGGTCGCCCTTAAAAAGCGCTGACACAAGGTTGGATACCATCGAGCGTTTAACATCGCCTTCTTGTATTAACGGACGATATTTACGTTCTCGACCAACGGTTTCTGAAGCTAGAATATCTTTTTTCTCAAGCCGTGAAAGCACTGTGCCAATGGTGGTGTGGGCCCAACCTTCATCGACCAGATCGTGCTGCACCTGCTTGGCACTGGCGCACCCTTTGTCCCACAAAACCTGCATTATGGCGTATTGTTGATCGCTGAGTTTTACTGTGCCTGTCATTTTGGATGCCCGATATGGTGTTCTACTACATGTGTAGTAATAACTCTACTACAGGTGTAGTAGATGTCAAATTTTTTTTGATTAAATAGGAAGGTGATTAATAAAAACCTGGCAGTTCGTGTATGGACGGATTGACATATGACGTAGATATTAAGGTGTATCACCACGCCAGACACACCTATAACCTCGACACCATGATACGTGGTGAACAAAAACCGTTTCACTGGCAGGGGCGAGTCAATCACTGTTGAAATGAACGACCTGATTGATGTGGTGGTATTTGATGAAAAGGGTGAGGTGATTTATCTGCAAAAGCACCGTTTTGAAGGAGGGTATTTTGAGCTGACCGTGACGGTTGATGGCAAGCCCGCAAAGGCTGGGGTTGATTCTTTTCATAAGCTGATTGACCGGGTGCCTAGGGCCTGTTGATCTTTGGAGTTGATTTTTGCAGCGAGTTGTTTGTTCTTTATACAAGGCAGAGGTGATGCAGT
>JABSOG010000745.1 GCA_013216025.1 Algicola sp.
TGTAGGTCATTAGGGTAACGCAGGACCAGTTACCGAGATGACTAGGCATCATAACGGCCGCCGCGATTAAAACGCTTTGAACTCGAACAAAATTTCAACTCGAAAGATCAACAGGCCCTAGTTAAGTGGATTATAAAACGGGCAATTCAATATCTTCAAACATGGCGTTAATCTCTTCTTGATTACGCATCATACAAGCTTGCTCTACCACAGTTTTGGTTAGGTGCGGCGCAAATCGTTCGATAAAATCAAACATGTAACCGCGTAGGAAGTTGCCTTTTCTAAAGCCGATTTTGGTGGTGCTGGCATCGAATAAATGACTGACATCGATTTTGACTAGGTCGCTATCTAAACCATCTTCAATCGCCATAGAAGCCAACACGCCTACCCCAACATCTGCCCTAACGTAGGTTTTAATCACATCGGCATCGGTTGCTGTGAAAACAATTCTTGGATTCAATCCTTTACGTTGAAAGGCTTTGTCGAGCACCGAACGGCCGGTAAATCCAAACACATAGGTCACCAGCGGGAATTTGGCCAAATCTTCAATGGTCAGTTTTTCGGTCTTTTTCGCCAGCACATGGTCCGGTTTAACCAATACGCAGCGGTTCCAGAAGTAACACGGCAGCATGATTAGGTCGCTATAAAGGTGCATCGCCTCGGTGGCTATTGCAAAATCGGCCTCGCCCTTGGCTGCGGCATCACTGATCTGTTGAGGCGTGCCCTGATGCATGTGCAACGAAACGTTGGGGTAGCTTTTCATGAAATCGCTGATCACTTTCGGTAACGCGTAACGTGCCTGGGTATGGGTGGTGGCGATGTTGAGCTTGCCTTGGTCCGGCAAGGTGTATTCTTTGGCCACCGCTTTAATACTGTCGATTTTGGCCAGTATTTCTTGGGCTATCTGGATAACATCGTGTCCTGCCTGAGTGACATGGGTCAGATGTTTACCGCTGCGGGCGAATATTTGTACCCCCAATTCGTCTTCTAACATTCTGACTTGTTTGCTGATCCCCGGTTGTGAGGTATACAAACTCTCTGCTGTTGCCGAGACGTTAAGATTGTGATTTAACACTTCGACGATGTATCTGAGTTGCTGTAGCTTCATAAGATTTTTGTATCTATTTATCGTCCCAAAACTAACATCCGTGTGAGATTTCAGGAAACCGTTACGTTCAAGCAAGTGGAACTTCACTTACTTTTCAACAAGTTGAAAAGGCCGTACATCCATGTACCGCATAACCAGTGCCCTACAACATGCTTTTTTGGTGGTTCGACATTTCGATGGTCACTGGCTACATTCGTTATTCTAATTAAATATAAGATTAATTAGTTTTATTCCAATTTATGCTCTTAGTTTAGGTTTTGCTGAGAGAATTGCAATTGCCTTACACCCAATCGGGCAAAATAAAGTGGTTTTTATTGATAAGTTGCCTAAATTTAGGGTATCTCTCATTCAGCACGCAGATGTAATGGTCAACAAAATAAACCGCTATGTAGGTCTGTCTTTTTTGTTAATCGATGATTTCATCGAGTTTCGCCATTCCCTCAAGAATATGATTGAGGCTATGGGCGGCTCCAACATCAGTCTTGCTGGCAGTTGCGAAGAAGCTATAGAGCTGTATTGTCAGCACCATCATGACATTATTCTGCTCGATTTTAACCTCGGTGATGGCCTTAACGGGCTGCAAATGCTCGAAGAATTAAATTTCAAAGAAGTTTTGCGCAAAGACACCATCGTTATGCTGGTAACTGGGGAAACGTCGATGGAAATGGTTCAAGGCGCTATCGACGTACGCCCAGATGATTATTTGCCCAAACCATTCACCAAGGCCATCCTCAAGAAACGTCTCGACAAGGCATTCGAAAAACACGAAGAGCTCAGGCCTGTTTTCCTTGCGCTGAACAAAAAAGACTATTTAAGGGCGATAAGTTGTTGCGATCAACTCATTGTTAAACAGTCTAAATACGCACTGGGTTGCCAACGTATTAAAGCCGATTGTTGCTTGCGTCTGGGTAAGCCCAACAGTGCCATGGCCATTTATGATGCTATTTTAGCGCAACGCGAATTAAGCTGGGCGCTGCTCGGTCGTGCCCGTTGCAAGGTCCACAACAGTTTGTATCTCGAAGCCATCGGTGATTTTGACCGTATCATCGAATCTCAGCGGTTTGCTGTTGAAGCTTATGACCAAAAGGCTGAGTCGCTGCTGGCCATCGGCGATTACGAGAATGCTTACAACGTCTTGCAAAAAGCCATTTCTATTAGTCCTAATTCTGCTCATCGACAAAGAACGACGGCGGACCTGGCTACCCGATATCAACATTATGATGCAGCTTTGTCCTCAAGGCGCAAGGTCATTAATCTAACCCGCCATTTGTCTCACAAATTGCCCGAAGATTATCTCAAGCTGGCCCAGTTGCTCAGTATCATCCACGGCGCCAAACACGGGGCCCAAAGCCGTCGTGCACCCGTTGAATTAGCAAAGCTGTTAAAAGATATGCAGTTGGCTTTTGTCGACAACATTCAAATGGGCATTGCCGCCATTATTCACCACGGCATTTATGATTTTATGGCCAACCAGTTAAAAGAAGGCGAAATCAAAATCAAAACGGCATTTTCGAAACTCGAAGACCTGCCCGACCCGCTTAAACCTTTTTTGCTTGACGAAATTCAATTTGCTAAAAAAATCTGTGGCGAAAAAGATTCGGTTGAACAGCTCTATCAAACATTTTACCTAGCCAATACCGCAGACGCTCTATCAACGGATACCCACAAAGCTAACACCTTCAATCAACAAGGCATGAGCAAGTTTAGAGAAAAAGACTTTAAATCCGCGTACTTATCGTTTAAAACCGCGTATATTAACGACCAGAATAATGTCAACATTTCATTAAATCTGATGCAGGTCATCATGAAGTTGATCAATCAGGGCATTTTTGAATCTCAATACGGAGAATTACTGGAAATGTGTTCACAAACCTTCAGGCTCATCAACGCAAGTGATCAGCGCGCATCGCATTTTAAGTTGTTATACAACAACATTCGTGCCCATATTGTCAGTAACGAAATGCAACAAAGGCAAACCAATGGATAGTCACTCTAATCTCATCGATTTTTCGTCCGTTTTGGCCTCGACAGTACACGACATGAAAAATTCATTGTGCATGTTGCTCCAATCCATTGATACCATGGCCCAGGACCAAGATCAAAACCCGCGAACCGCTCAAGAACTGGCTAAAATTCACTACGAAGCGTCGCGTTTGATTACTAACCTGTTGCAAATGTTATCTCTTTTTCGGTTTGAAAAAGACCAGTTGCCCTTAATGATAGAAGAGCATTATGTTGAAGATTTGGTCGATGAGCTGGTCGAAAAAAATCTGCTGTATATTGAAAATAAATCCATCAAGGTTGAATTGAACCTCGAAGAAAATATCGTATGGTTTTTCGATGATGGCTTAGTGGGCAACCTGCTTAACGACATTTTTGTTAATGCTTTGCGTTATACCAAAGACACCATCACCATCACCGCAAAGGTGATAGACGAACATCTTGAGATCAAGATTACTGACAATGGCAGTGGTTATCCCCAACACATGCTGTGTGACACCGAATTACCGATGCAAGAATTTGATATTGACAACAACCGAACCGGGCTTGGTTTGTTTTTTGCCAGGATGATTGCCAATGCCCACACCAACAAAGATAAGGTGGGTTACATCAAATTATCGAACGATGAACAATTTGGTGGCAGTGTTTTCACCTTAGTACTACCCTAAACTCAGTAAATTGAGTAGTATTAGACAAATCGATTGAAAATAATTAATAAAATGCAGGAGTTGCGATGCTTTTTACCGTAGTCATTGTGCTGATTATCGCCTTGGTTATTATCGCTGTAGTGGTTAACGCCGCGCAGCAACACAGGGAAAAACAGGAAGCCGAACGCCGAACGCAGTTGGCTAAATATAAAGCCATTATCGAAGAGACCGAAGAGGTTTTGATGAACTCGTCTAACGTACCGGTATCTCCGAGTCTGCTGAATGTGTTGCACAAACGCATTCATGAAGCCTTAAAAATGATGCTCGACTTAAGCCCGGGTGCCAAGGAAGTTAAAACCCGGCTAAAACAATCTCAAGAGCGAATTGACAGCAATGATCCCAACGCCAAGCAAAAGGATGAAGCGGTCACCATGCCTGATAACGATGCCCAGATCATCAATATTGTACAAGGCATTAAGAAGTTAAGAATTGTGTTGCGCTCAGAGCACTCCAAAGGCAATGTTGATTCACAAGTTTTTATGAGTGAAGACCGCCGCCTCGAATCACTGCAACTGCAAATAAATGTCGACAGCCAAATCAAACGTGGTGTTAAAGCGAAAAACTCTAACATGCTCGGCTCAGCCCGGCAGTATTTTGAAAAAGCGTTGATCACTCTCGAAGGCCAAAGCTATTCTGATGAGTTCATTTCCGGTAAAATTGCCGA
>JABSOG010000746.1 GCA_013216025.1 Algicola sp.
CGAAGACCTGAGAAGCCTGAATTACGCCACCGTGACCATCAGTGAAGTGAATGTGGTGCCCCTGGCCGTAAGTCAACTGACCGTCAACCAAGGCCATAAAACCTTTGATATCAGCTGGGTACCGTTGAGTGGTTTTGAAGACAGTTATGAACTTGAACAAAACTCAGGGCCAAACCGATACAACGATGATAATTGGGCGGTCATCAGTAAACCGCCTGAAACAACCAGTCATGCCCTGACCAACGTGGCCAATGATTCCTACTTCTTTAGAGTGCGCGCTTGTCGTGACGGCGGTTTGATGTGTGGACCGTGGGTAACCTCAGATCAATACACCATGGATGCCCCTTCAACAGAACCACCGCCGGTCGCGCTGGGCAGCCACGAAACCGCCGATGTTGATTCAGACATCATCGGCAGCATCAAAGGCAGCGCGGGCATCAGCGGTGGCGCAGCCAGCTACAGCGTGCCCATCCAATTGCCACCGGGCCGTGCCGGTATGGCCCCGGGCGTGTCGTTAAACTACAGCAGTAACGGCGGCAATGGGTTAGTCGGTCAAGGTTGGTCGTTATCGGCGGGCGGCAGCGTGTCACGCTGTGCGGCGACTTACGCGATTGATAAGCGACACGATGCGGTGCAATACAACGCCAACGACAAACTGTGCTTGAATGGCCAACGCTTGATATTACAAAGCGGTAGCTATGGTGGCAACACGTCCACTTACCACCCTGAAATGCGCCCGACCACCACAGTCACCCTAAGCGGCAGTTGGAGTGACGGCGGCAGTGCATTCACGGTGATGCTGGGTAATGGTAAAACGCAATATTACGGTAGCAATGGCAACAGCATTCTTACGCGTACCGCGTTTCCGGTGCCACACACTTGGCTGTTGACCCAAACCAAAGACCAACACGATAACACCATTGATTACACCTACAACGAAGCAGCGCACCTGCAAGCGCCAGATGCCAGCAGTAGTTACCTAACGACGATTCACTATACTGGGCGCGGCACCAACAAGGGCGACCGTAAGGTGCACTTTAGCTATACCGAACGCGACGATGTGACCATGGGCTACCGTGCTGGCAGCATGACGGTGCGTAACCAACGCTTAAGCACCATCACCACGTGGGCCGACGACACCACCCCGGCACAGCGTTACAACCTGACGTACCAGAGCGGTGCGCGTATGAGTATTTTGCAAAGTATTGAACAGTGTTTTAGTGCGGGTACTGAAAATTGTTTGCCGATGACAACCTTTGGTGTGAAGGGGTTGAATACGGTTAACCCCGACGATGCCTCAACGCCGATTTCAATCTTCAAAGCGACCAGCACCGTGGCGCGCACCTTTATTTCAACAGACAACAGCGCCTATGAAAGTGACTTCTCGATGTCGGCCGATTATGACGGCGATGGCAAAAACGACCTGCTGATAAATGAAAGCAACTTAACCAATGTGAACGTCAAACTCAGTGGCAACCCCACCGAGCAGGCCATCACCGGGTTACACGCCAGAAACAAAACCTATGATTATGCGACGGCCAGAATCATCAATCAGCAAATGGACTTTAACCTTGATGGCATCACCGACTTTATTGGCTTTACCGACCCAACCCAGCGTGGGTATGACAATGGCGTGATTGACGGCAAAGTCGGTTTTGCTTATTACGATGGCGCCGAAATGGTCACAGCAACGGGCAGTATCGATTATTTTTGCTCAACCAATGGTTACTATAAAACCACCGATACAACCCAAGGTGGTGTTGTGACAACCCTCACCTATCGAGATTGTTCGACGTATGTTATCGATGTTAACAAAGACGGCAAAATGGACTTGATGGTGAGCGAGCAAACCGCCGCAGATACCAACAATTGGGTGGTTTACCTCAACACTTATGAACCGAGTTTTGATGCGAATGGCAATGATATAAACAAAGGTACCATCAGCTTTGACAAAGTGAGCGGCAGCTTCACCACCACAGGCACCGATGGCTTTGATGCACCCATGCAGATTATGGACATCAATGGTGATGGTTACGATGATTTGGTGGGTCAATACGAATACCAACCGACCAGTAGTGCCGCCGGTGCCAACTGGACATGGGCAGCCTTTACGCCAACGTATTCACCGAACGCTGGTATCAGTAATGACAGTATTGTCTTTACCGAAATGTCCACCTATAAAGTGAACCGTCACGCCGGTGTCGTGGCTGAGCAAATGGTCGACATCAACCAAGATGGTTTGGTCGACTACCTGTACAGTGACTATGACGTCAGATTAGAACTGTTTAGAAACAACACCTACCATATTCGACTGAACAACGGTAAAGATTTTGATGCACCCGTCGCTTGGTCACAGCAACTGACCGGTGGCGTTTACTACGACCAAGACGACAACCCACTTGATTTGAGTCCGTACGTTAAAGTATTGGACTACAACCGCGATGGCGTAATGGATTTGATTGTGCCCGGTACGCGAGCGGCCAAAGCCTGGTGTGCCTCAACGGGCACCTATTGCCATGCGGTAGACCCAACTTATGACCTATACCACTGGACAGTTTGGTTGGGTCAGCACGGTACGATAGATTTTGTCGAGCAAGCACATCAGTTAAACATCATCGCCCCCTTGATTGACTTGAGCTTCAGCGACTTTAATGGTGATGGTTATGTTGATGCGGTCACTCGATTGGGCCGCTTGGCCAGCCCAGCTTACTACCAAATGCAAGGCGGTAACACCCCCGGCATCCACGTTTATTACAACCAGAACGCCGAAACCGACCTAATGAAAACCATCACCGATGGCATGGACATGGTGACAGAATTTGACTATGACGTATTGAGCATGACGCCTGTTGGCAATGATCCGCCACTCTACAACGTCGACTTCAAACGCAGTCAATTCCCCTATAACAACTTTGCCACCACCGACACCGTGGTCAGCGAAATGCGCACCAGCACCGGTTTGGTAGCAGACCCGTTTAACACCACTAAATTCTACTACTCAGAAGCTCGCTTTCACAAACAAGGCCGAGGTTTTCAAGGTTTTGGGGTGATAGAAGAGGTGAACGTTAGGGCTGATATCACCACTAAAACTGAGTACGCTCAAAACTTCCCTTATTCTGGCATGGTTGAACAGCAGTGGACGTATCTTACCGGCCAAAACAACATCACGCACTTTTTGAGCTGGTCACAAAACAGTGATTTCACTGATGCTCGTGATGAGAACTCAGTTGTTGAAGCTGGCGAGCACCCGCTGTATTTGCCTTACGCCAAAAGCAGCACCAGCATTAGCAAAGAAATTGGCATAATGATTGGCTCGGAACGGGCTATCGGCGTCACCAAATCCAGCAGCCTCAGTAATAAAACGCTCGATGGTAATGGCAATTTGACCAGAAGCACAAGTCTAGTGTGTGATGGCGTACTAGGGTCTACAAAAGACTGCGATGGTAGCCCGTGGAAAAAGCAAACGACCACCACAGACGGCGGTTATACCTTGCACGGCGGCGCGTATAAGCCAAGCTCAAGCAGCACCGAGTCTACCGTGACCTACAACGATGCGCTCGGTGGGACAAACCCCACGCTTAAAGTCACCAAAGGTTTTACCTACGAAACCAATGGTAACGTGTTAACCGTCACCACCACCGATACCACTACCGGCAGTACAGCACAGTCGCTCACGCAAATCTTTGACTATTATGGTGCCGGCAGTGCAGCCGCAGGCCAAGTTAAACGTATAACCATCCCGAGTAGCAGTACCCCGGTGGGCCAAAATATTCAAGGCGAACGTTGGGTGCAAACCGCCTATACGCCAGATGGCTACTTTGTGGCAGCAACCCACAACAGCCAATGGGGCGAAGGCGATAGCAACAAAGCCTCAAGCCAAACCGTGCTTGCCACCACCGGTCAGGTAGACACCCAAACTGACGTGAATGGCAATATCTCCACCACGATATTTGATGGCTATAATCGCGCCATCAGGGTCATCTCCTCGCATACCACAGGCACCGCACTGAGCGTGCCAGACGTCACCTCGGGCATACAATCTTGCGCAGGTTCAAAAGTCAACGGGGCATGTACCAACACCTTTGGTTTGGCTGAAGTGTATCGAACGGTCACCCAACAGGCGGGCAGCCCAACGGCTTACACCTACCTCGACAAAGCGGGTCGGGTATTGCGTCAAACCACCACCGGGTTTAATGACGAACTCATCAAAAGCAGCACCAAATATGATACCGAAGGGCGGGTGCTTGAACAAGAATCTGATGCGGGCACAGTCACTTTCACCGGCTTTGATGCGCTGAATAGACCACTGGGTAAAACCGTGCGTTTTGACCCACAAAAATACGATGTGGCCTTTGCTTACAAAGGTTTAACGACTGAGATGGACATCACGCCACGGGGCACTCATGGCAATACCACCCCAAGGCACATCAGCCGCACCACCAACAGTGCAGGCAAACTCATGACCAGTGTCGACGA
>JABSOG010000747.1 GCA_013216025.1 Algicola sp.
CCTATGGGTTGATGGTACGCTGAAATAAAATTTGATAGCGCCACTTCTTTGCTTGGTGCGATCCAAATACTATGGTCCCCTAAATCCCGGTGGGCCACTTTAAGTTCATGTAAATCTGCAAATTTAGCAATCAGCAGCTTGCTAATATTAAGCCTGTCATGTGCAGAAAATTCGACACAGTATTTGCCGATAAACTGGTTAAAACGGAGGTGTGCCGGTGGCAACTCATAAATTTCACAGTACTGGCTAGTTATTTCATCTTTTTGAATGCTGGTCAGCGAGCGCAAGCAATGTTTATACAAGTCGTGATTTTGATGCTTAATGACTTGTAATACCTCTCGCTCTCGTGAAACTATTTCGAGTCGACCCTCTGGTGTTTGTGCTTTTTGGTTGGTTAGTTGTTCAAACTGCCAAATTCTCAAGAGTACTTTATCTTTAGTGGATGTTTCAGAGACTGCAAGGTGTTCTTTATAAACTTTTTTCGGATGTTCAAAAATCAGTTCATCGACTTTATAGCCGTCGACAACAATAGGTTTAGGCTGAGTATTGTCACCCAATAAAACCTTGTCGAATAATTTGATATTCTTTTGTAATTGCTTTGCATTTTGACGAGGGTTGAAATGAGCGTCAAATTTTTGCTCGTTGGCAAGGTCAATAAATTCATCAAGACTTAAGGTGTGCAGTCTCTCTTGCTTGGTTATTTGTTGAAAATCAGAATTACCTGTCATCACAACTAAAAAGTCAATCCAGGGTACTCTATTGTTATGAAATTTGTTTTTAATTTCCTCCAGTTTATTTTTTATCAGATGAACTTTGTTTTTCGTCACACTGACAGGCGAGCGACCCATTCTATGGCGACCTTTAAACCAATTATTGCCGCTAGATGTTATTTTACCATTATTCCAATCCTTTAACTCTATAATTAAGACATTGCAATGCGTCACAATAAGCAGGTCAAATTCGCCTTCATTGCCACGAGTATCAACAAAACTAAATCCAGCATAACCTTTCCAAGTGAACATTGGGTTGGGCTTGGCTTCACGTAGTTGGTCTTGCAATGAGCCACCGATAAGCGCTTTCCTACCTGATTTGACAGGTGCTGAAAAAGCTTTTTTGATTTTTTCTATAGCCTTTATTTCATGGGCTTGAAGGCCCCCTTCCCAGAGTTTTATTTCCAAGTGTAACTCCCTGCTCTTATTTGAATACTTTGTGACGGTACAACCTTGTTTATTGCAATGTAGCAGTAATCAACATATGTTCCAATAGTTTATCTCATGTGAATATAAACCTATATCTATCGGCACGTATAGCCGACGACCAAAATAAATGCAGCCCAGACACTGTCAGCGTTTTCATTGCGAGCGAATTGATACTCCTCACCAATTGAGTAGAACGCCAAGATTGTTCGTTTGAAAGAACTATTCCACACCAAAAGAGACATAAACCGCACCTCTTTGTGGCCAATAATTAAGGCATTGATAAAAGCAACTTCATTTTGGTAGTGTCTTTTTTACCATCATTAAACCGTTTAAGTTCATGAGCTATGCCAAGTAGGTCTGCGTCAATTTTACTATGGACAACTGGAGTAACACTGATTGTGCCCAAGAATAGTCTGTAATAGGATGATGTATACCTGCAAGAGGTGGCACTACATTTAAGTCGTATTGATGTCTATAGATGGTGATATCGCCGGTATTGGAGTTGATGACGTGTACATTACACAGTGTAAAAACTATGATAGGTCCAATACTCAATTCATCGACTGGTATTTTATGAGCACAATCACTAAGAATCTTGCGAGCTGGTTGGAAAAGCACAGTGATTACAGTAAAAATACCAGTGCGAAACAAAAAGTTGTAGCTGATTTTGCGAGGTGCAATGAAGACCAAGCATTGCGGGTATTGTCTGCTGTTGAATTGTTAGAATCCTATTATGGCAGGCCAACGTGTATAAGACATAGCGCGAAAAGCGTTGAGCACTGTGCAGGAGAGCCTGTGTACTCCTTATCATCATCCTTTATCTGTTTTTCAGTACAAAGTGGTGATTTGAGTTTTTTACTGCGGATACGATTGGCACGCAGGCGCCCGGGTTTCCGCACCAGAGATCCGCTTCTCCAGCTTAAGTGCAGTGGAATAAAGCAAACAATAAAGCTCGAAAACCTTGATGATCTATCGACTTGTATTGAGTCTTTTTTGGACGATGTACAACATCAGCCGCAATTCGAAACCATTCATCGTCAAAACAACATCTCAAATGGCGAAATGTCGCTGAATGAACGATTTTGGTTATTGCCCAAATTTCTAGCTTGTGTAGAGGACAAATTTGATGGCTGTCAAACTGAATACATGCACCCGCACGGTAGAGTTGATGTGCGTTTTGAAGACCGAGGTAAGGTGATTTTTGTTGAATTAAAATATCTGAATCAAAATGAAACCGGGCTCGCCAAACTGAGAATGGCCACAGGCCAAATTCTCATGTATGGGCATGAGCCAAGACTGAATGAAACTGTTGCTGAGTTATGGGTTGTTATTAATAGAAGGGTGTCAGAAGACGATAGAGCGCTTTTGTCCGTTTGTCGTGATATCACCAATATCAAATATTTTGCAATTGTCGAAAAAAATCGTAAATACAGCTTGGAGAGGCTGGACACTGATTGCTGACTTATTGGCGTGAGCTGTAAACTGAAGCTTTGCAAATCCTGAACCGCTTTTATTTACCGTTTCCATAAATTCAATCTTTGCTTGTTTGTGAACAAACATATTACACTAAAACAAGTATTAATAACCACAATTAGGTAACTATGAGCCTTGCAGGCATTCGCTCAAACAGAGGCGACAAATACCAGCGAGCGGTGGCGCTCCATCAAGTTGTAATGATGTTGATAGATGATGACATCGCAGGTATTGAAGTGGATGCAGTTTCGTTACCCGAATACGATGAACGGATTTACGGTGACGATATCGTCATTATATTTAACGATGACAAAAAACACTTTTTACAAGCTAAAGTGAATCAAGCCAAACATCAAAATTGGCAACTGACCGATGCTGTGCTTAAAAAGGAGCTGAATGCAGCAAAATTACAACTTCTTGCCGACGACAACTGTCAATTCTTGTTTTATTCTCGAACGCCATTTGGTCCTTTTCAACGCCTTGTAGAAGAAAGCCATTTATATTTTGACCACCAAACTTTTGAGAAGGAAGCACCACAAGGGCAAAAAGATACACTTTCTTCGCTGGAGCTGATTTGGCAAGTTGATACCGAACTGGCATTTTCATTGGTTAAACGCATCCTTATAGGGGATCATCACAGTACAGAGCAATGGCAGGCGTTTAGTTTTGCCATGCTCAAAGGCTATTTCTCCCGTCCCGAAACAGCTTTGGCATTGCTTTATACAGAGGTTGATAAACAGCATAGTAAATTGGGTGTGCCAAAGTTACTGTTGGAGCGAGAATCGCTGCTGGAGATGCTTGAAGGGCACGGCATTTATCATGCACTGAGTTTTAATGAACTTGAATTGGCAAGGAAATTTCATACTTTTTCGCAACAAGGGCGACAATGGGTTCGTTCCATTGGCGGTGTCAAAATAGCCAGACCTGAGTTGGAACAACTGAAAAGTGTGGTCGAACAAAACGAAAAATCAGTGCTGCTGGAGGATATTGCCGGTGGTGGAAAAACCTGTATTTTGTTGGATTTGGTAGACTACTTGGAGCAGCTGGAGAACGTTGTTTGTCTGTTTATCAAAGGCGACTTATTTGCTTCAATAAGCTCGCTGGCAGACTTGACTGGAGAAGGGTTACCGCAAGACCTTGTTGCCCAGTGCGCGTACTTAGCCTCAAAAAAGAAACTTGTGGTCATTATTGATTCCTTGGATGTGTTGGCTGTTGGCCGGAGTCACAGAAGTCTTAGGTGTTTTCTTGGTTTGATTGCGCAACTGGCCAAGGTGCCCAATGTGACGGCCATTGCCGCCAGTCGGTCGTTTGATGCTAAATTTGACCCATTACTACGCGAAACATCTTGGTCTGACAAAATTACGATCAAACCGCTATCTTATGATCGAGACATTGTGCCATTGATGACCTCATGGGGAGTTGTCGCAAGTGATCTTAGTGAGTCGATGCGACAATTGCTCATTATTCCTCAGAATAGCCGTTTGTTATATTCGCTTGTACGTAATGGTGAATTGCAACCGAAAATTGAGGCACATGATCTTTTTGAACAGTATATACAGCAAATTGTCGAGAAAGACGAAATGCTTGGCGAGGGCGTACTGACTGAGTTGCAAGATGTGGCTACCGAATTACTGGCCCAACGAAGCTATCAGTTTGCTCGGCAGCGACTGAATTGTAGTGAGCAGCAACTACACCGCTTGCTTAGCCAGGAGGTTTTGTCTGAAGTTAATAATCATCAGCTAATGTTTAGTCATCAAACGTTGGCTGATGCTTTGCGTATTCGACGGGCGCAAAAGAA
>JABSOG010000748.1 GCA_013216025.1 Algicola sp.
TTTGCTCCTTTTGCTTGGGTGAGGTCATTATCCCCGCTCAATTTGCAAAAGTTGAGCTATCCATTTGTAAGCTCACGGAAAACCAGTGTTGTCACGGCTATTTATCGGTTTTGGACTAGGCGTGATAACCTGCACGTTTTATATGCAATTTGGTCAACTTTGGTTTGATGTAACTGGTCCATCGTATAAGACATGGGGGCGAGTGGCCTATTATTTGGGTATTGCCGCGATTGATGGTTTTGTCATTTATCTTATCCACCAATCACATCGTTTTGCCAAACTTCGCCTTAGTCTGATCGCAAGAATGTATTTAGTGGCCTTTTATGTAGCTGCCTTACTGCAAACTATTCGATTTTTGGAAAGATACACTTGGGATACCAATTACTTGGCGGCAGTGTATCGATGGGGCTTGATGAGTGTCAATGTGTCAACTTCAACTGTTGTATTGGTACTCATTTGTCTGGCTGTTTACAATCAATTCGCCAATAAAAAACGCGAGGGCACATTTTGGAATATCTAATTATCTATACACTGGTTGCCTGTATTTTAAGTGCCTTTGTTTTTAGCTTTACTACTGCTATTGGAGATAAGGCAACCATGGCTAGTAATGCCGACGACGATTTTTGGTCTGACGAATGTAACGAAGCTGCCGCCATGACGGCCAGCGATCAAGATGTGGTCGACAAGACGTTATATATTTTCGAATTAGGCCAACAGGAAGTTGTTGAACAAGACCCTGAAAAGAGAATGACATTGCGAAAGCTCATTCGCGAACAAAACGAACTGTTGATTAAAACCATCATGACCATCAACTTGCTTGACCCCCAAGAGGCGGAGGAAAGTAACAAGGTGGTTAGTATGCAAGACTTCTTAGACCGTTAGCTGTCACCGTCTTTAACCGCTGCCGGGGCTGCTGGTGGCGTTGGTTCAATATAAAAATAAAAGGACAGTCACTTTAAGAGCACACTTTTTGTGCTTTACAAGTGACTGTCCTTAAGGTCCTCGGGGGCGTCCACATAAGAAATGTGTCCCTATATTTTTACCGCTAATAATAGTCTTAATCATTAATTAAAGTCACTATCAAATGCTATTATTGCTGACTTTAGGCAGTCATATGGTTCACATCGGTCAACGATATCGTCATCTAGAAACAAGTCAAATAGTTGCGACTCAGCGTTTCTAACTTGCTCTTTATCAATTGGCTCATAAAATGCACTCATACTTTGAACGTAAAACTTATTGTTTGAGAGGGATTTAAAGAAACGATAAACGCACAACAAGTCCCCGTTTCTTTTATGTGCACTTATCTGATCATATAATGGTGCAGTAATAGTGATTGCTTTTTTGGTACCCACTTCGCTATCTATTATTTTTCGGGTATTCTTCTTTGTGTTTTTGAAGCTGGAAATTTTTTACCGCTTCCATCTGTTATCACGACCCTATCCCCCTTTACGTGCACTGTGTTACCAGTCTCTGTATCCGTATATGTTTTGCCGACCAAGCTTCAATGTTGTATTTTCATGCTAAGTAAAACGGTCAGTATTTTCACTCTGGTGTTGGCTGACAGTATCACTCAAACGACATAACCTCAGTTTTGATAATTTGAGTAACTGCATACAGTGGTTACTCAAATTGTTATGTTTGAAATATCAAATTAAATCCCCATAACGGCGCTACTGCCATGATTCAACTCCTTGATAGTCGAACAACTTAATCGTTGCCCGTCAGATAATCCTTTAATTGGTTGCCTAGTTCAATTTTAGACTGTTTGTCTTCCAATCTATTGTCGTTTCTATATAAGGGTCAACCCCTCAGGAATCTTTTATATATAAGTAAAATCAATTACTTAAACTTATCGAACGCTGGCCCCCGATAAATACTTAGCCAATCATTTTCCAGCATGTTTACGGCGACACTTTTTGATTTGAGCTGTCATTTCACAAGCCTCCATATCTGCATCTCCGTAGCCATCTTCCGGAAGCTCAAAATCACTGTTTTGAAGGTTCGGATTCGCACCATGTTTAAGCAACACCTTCACAACATCCAGACTGGCAGCCAAATGTAATGGAGTATCATCAAAAAAGGTTCTGCAATCAACAGTTGCACCATGTGTAATTAGTAATTCTGTGATCTCACCATTCGAATGAATATGCAAAGGTGTTTTCCCATCTTCTCTTTTCGCGTTAACATCAGCGCCAGCTGCGATTAACAAGCGAATCACTGCAATATTCTCATTAAAATGCAGTGGAGTTATGTCACCTTTTGCCAAAACATTGACGTCAACTCCCTTTTCGATAAGTTCAACGGCTTCTCTTACAGAGTTTGTTGTGTGTAATTTAGATAATTTTAGTTGGTTAATCATTCTGCTTTATTTTACCTTCCATTTGCCTTTTTTATTTACTGACACACCAGCTAACTTATTTGCAGCATTTCGTGTTTTTTGATCAGTAATTGTGCCTTGGACATGTCCATGATAGGTTTCGGTATTGCCTTGCGACTGATGTCTGTCTAAAACAACAACTTCTCCATTTGTAGCATCAACTCCCACACGTCTTGCCGATGTTGATTTTATTTGCACTGATTCATCTAAAGCAGCCTGACCATCCTGTGGTGCCTTACTGACGTCACCAACATCATTTGACCCATGCTTGTTATATGTACTGTCATCATAAACGCGATTGACGACTGCGCCTCCTACAGCCGAAACAAGAGAAGCCCCTGAAGATAGTTGACTGACGATATCACTAAGACCTTGCCCGGCAGTAATACCATTTACAGCCTGATCATTACCTACAAAAGCTTCAGCAGCTGCCACGACAGCAGCATCTTCCTCAGAAAAGGCGATACCAACACCTGCACCGAATGCCATTTCTTCATTTTGACCAGTAGGGTCAGTATACTTATACGGATTATTTGTTGCATAGGCATAACGGTTAAAGCTGTGGATACCCCTGAACCCGATAGGATCATTATTCAAGAATCTGGCAAGTAGCGGATCATAGTAGCGCGCCTGCATATAATTCAATCCAGAATCATCATCCCATTGATGTCCCGTATACCCCACGTTAGTATTATCCACACTTAGGCTGCCATCTCCAAGCGAAACCTGCGCTTCAGTGACCAATTCTTTACCGAGGAAAATGTAATCTGTGATTGTTTCGGTTTGTTGATCCCACTGGTAGATCATGCGCCCTGGCTGATCGTAAATACTGTAACGATTTTTGCCGTTTTTAGTGTCTTTGACTCGCTTACCGTTACCATCATAGACATACGTATGACCACCCGTGCCAGTCACTTGCCCTGCTTGATTTCTTGGTAATTGCACATTACCTGTGTTCGTCACAGCGCCTTTTTTGTCATACGTGAAGCTGTAAGATTTGCTTTTACTGCCTGTCACACTGGCTGAGTTCAACCGCTTAGTGGTTGGGTCGTAAACGTAACTGACCGCCATGCTGCCGAGATTTTTGCCGGTGATATTGCCCATGGTGTCATATGTGAAACTTGCTGCGCCCCATTTACCGTTGGCTGAGGTCAATCTGTCGAGGCCATCGTAACCCATTGAAATACTGTAGCTTGCATCTTTGTGGTCGGCGATGCTGCTGGTGTTGCCGTTACCATCGTAAGTATATTCTAGATGTGATAGCTGCGTATTACCCTTGAGCGTTTTAAGGTGTTCAGGGAATTGGCGGCTGTTAAGAGTCAGATCGTATTTTAAGCCATTGCCGTAGGTGAAATTGGTTAACGTGCCGTTGACGTGGTAGCTTGCGCCCGTTGCAAACTCGCCCGCTTTGGTGGGCTGACCAAGGACGTTTGGTGCGTAGCTGATTTGCCTGCCGGAAGGATAGGTTAGGGTCGATTGGTTGCCCAATGAGTCATAACCATATTTTAGTTCAAAGGTTTGGCCGTCGAGTTTTAAGACTGCATCAGTCGCTTGGTTTTGGGTGTTGTATTTGTACGACCATTGCGTTGGACCGCTGTTGATGTTGGTGATGTTTCCATTCGGATCATAGTAATAATCTATGTCAGCCGTTGCGGTGTTGGTGAAGTTTTTATATTTAACACGACCTAGATTGTCGTAGGTTAAATAGACTTTTTCGCTTGCCGCAACATCCGCGCTTGAACAACTATTGGTGACCCCGCTGACACCTTCTGCGTACCACTGCAATTCGCCAATGGCGTTGTAGTCGTACACCGTTTTACCGGTGTCGGCGCGGTAGCTTTGGCACAAACGTTGGTATGCATCGTAATAGCGGTACTCTGTGAGGCCACCTTGAGTGATTTGGGTGATGTTACCAAATTGGTTGATTTGCATGCTGGTATCAACACCTTGTGGCGCATCAATAAAGGTTGCAATGCTGTATGAGGGTGCGCCATAAGCCAAATACGTAGTGGTCGTTTCGTTATCACGGTTGTCGCTGACTTTTCGTTTGTTGCCATTGAGGAAGGTAAAGACTGTATTACCTGTTGC
>JABSOG010000074.1 GCA_013216025.1 Algicola sp.
CCTATGCGATGCGCCAGCATATTACCGCACAGGTTCAGGAGTGCGGCATAGATATCACTGTGAAAGTAGTTGACACTACATTTTTTGATGATTACAGCGCAGCTTTACAGGTGCATTTCACCTTGGGTGATGATAAAACGGAATTACGCACCAGTGGCGAGGATGAAATCGCTGTCGCGCAAACCATTATTCGAACCTTTGAGGGGCTGACACGGTTTGAAAATGAATGTGCTGATTGTGCCGATTTGGAATTGAGCCGGTTTTTTTACAACAAAAGTGTTGATGCAAGCTTTGGTATAGATGGCCATTTTGACATATGTCATGTCACCAATAATTGTGATTTGCGTCACTCTTCTGTGTATGGAGTGAAAGATTTTGAATTTAGATTTGCCCACACCAGCGCAGTGAACCCCATCGTTTATTTGCCGTATGTGCTCAAGCGGGCTGGATTGCCATTTGGTGAATACAATCTGGTGATAGGCGGTGGCGTTGGTAGCGAACGAGTAGATTATTCAAAGGCGGGGGTGTTGGGTGAGAAGAATGAGATATATACCAGTCACCCTGATTTTATGTCGGACGAATCGATATCCATAAGAGACATGCCGCCAATCAAGTTTGATGACGACATCCCATTTTGATGACCGGGCATGACGTGACAATCGAAATTGACGGTAAAAAGTTAGTCTTCGAAAAAGCCGAACTGACCGTAGACGTAGATGGCTTTGCGTATCCCCGGCTTGAAATCGGCTTTGATAAAGCGGGCGGTAAAGATACGACCGGCTCGGTAATAATGAAATTTGTGAACGGTAGCTCAATAATGCGGCTGGAAACCATTGTTTTTACTCATGAGCAACAGACCGTCATTAAAAACGCCCGGCAGTGCGGCAGTATCTCCGCATCAATAGCAATGGCGGATTATGCCGAATTGGCCAAAGCGTGCAAAAGGTTGGCGCAACGAGCGACCCAAAAACAGTTGAAGAAAAAACCGCCGCCGTACTGGCACCAGTTTAACCGGCAATCAAAAAAACGAAATTTGCAACAGAACAGGTAAGACTATGAAAAATGATTAAATTTTTGGGGTGGTTATTATTGTTCACGATTTGTGATTTTATCATTATGTCTGTGTTGGGGTTTGGTGAACACGCGCTATCGGGTGCTGTATTTATGTTTTCGCTGCCCTCTGCGTTGATTTTGTTAATGTTACTGAAACTGACCAAAATCAAAGCTTGGCTACAACAAAACAACTGATAGGTGGGTACATGTTATTTTTGATAGTCAATCAAGACACTAAAACCAAGGGAATAATCGATTTTGGTTTTTTTAATTGTGAAAATGAAACTGAAGCGCGGGAACGTGGCGCATTGGTTTTTAAAACTGAAAAATTTCTTCACGTTACTGATGTCGCGCGGTTGGGTGATGGTTGGTGCTGGAATGCAACAGAACAATAGAGAAAAAAATGAGAAGTTTTTTATCGGCGCTAGTGTGTGTAGTTATCTTATTTTGGCTGTCTTCTATATATATCGAATATACAGAAAAAATTACAAGCCAAAGACGGCAAGCGCTTAACGACGAAATTGCCAAGGTTGTCGAATGGTGCAGCCACAATCAACCGTGGATGCAACGGGATTGCATCGTGATAAAACTGGGATTCGACCCGTACTAACACAACAGGTAAGAGTGTGGCGGATGTCATTCAATGGACCATGGTCGTTATCTCTGTGGTTTCGTATGTGTTGGTTTTGATAGAACTGTATTTGATAGCAACAAAGCAATAAGGGGGCGGTATGGTTCATCTGTTAATAGGTATATCGCTTGTACTCGGAATAATCCTACAATTGTTAATCCTGTGGGAAAAACACAAAGGTAAGTGACATGTTAAAAAAACTGTTTGGCAGGTTAGAAAAATCAATTGTTAATAATTGGCTGGATAAAAACAGCAACAAGTTAAAAGTGGTACCCGTGCGGGTCAATACCAGCGCTGTGCATACCATCAACCAAGGCGCGGCGTTTAATCTGGCAGCAATGAGCCAAGCCGAAACCATCTACAATAACATGTTGTCACCGCTCAACGGTGAACATGTGAAATTGTCCATGCTGGCCAAAAGTAAACTAATGAATTGGTTGAAAACCTGTGTGGTCTTCGACACTGAGACGACCGGCCTTGGTGACGATGCCCAAATCTGTGAAATCAGTATAATCGACCATGCTGGGTCGATATTGCTGAACACACTGGTTAAACCGACCTGTGTTATTCCTGATGACGTGATCGCGATCCATGGCATCACAAACGAAATGGTGAAAGATGCCCCGCCTTGGTCCAAAGTCGCCGAAAAAGTTCAAGCCATTTTTATGAACCGGGTTGTGGTTGCCTTCAATGCCAAATATGACAAGCGGTTGTTGGACCAAACAAGCGCCATTTGTACGCCAAATTTACCACGAATATACGGCGACTTTTATTGTGCTTTCGAAGCCTACAAAGTATATCGAAATGAATGGAACTTTGATAAAAAC
This sequence comes from Algicola sp., assembly GCA_013216025.1. GTDB lineage: Bacteria > Pseudomonadota > Gammaproteobacteria > Enterobacterales > Alteromonadaceae > JABSOG01. The sequence continues at coordinate 2,512 of JABSOG010000074.1, forward strand.
GATTACCAGCGCCAAAGCCTGATCAATGCGGCCAAACAAATGGGCGTTGAAATACAAGGTAAATCGCACCGGGCGCTTGATGACAGCCAGACTACGCTGGAAATGATGAAAGCCGTGGCGGCTGCTTAACAAAGGCGCTGCTAGATGAGTATTGATAGTGTATCCTTTATGGCGCGGGCAAAGCGTGTTGCTTTGCTTGCCATACATTAATTTATAGAGGCTTAGCATGATAGAAAAATACGAATGGTTTATGGCTTCATGGGATGATGAGGGATTAGAAATAAATGAGAAACTAAGCGCTTTAGCTGGCTTTTACGAAAGTCTTGACAGGGGTGCAATGATAACCCTGAAAGTGACGGTTGATGGCGCTGGCGCATTTGCAAAGGTTGACGACGATGTATTGGAAAAGGAATTTAAGGGGCTGGTTACAAAGATTTCATTGCCTGTGCCGTCAAGGTTTCACGATGAGTTAACCGCGTTTTTATCGAAAAAAAATAAACGGTCGAGATAGTAATGGAAATCGCGTTAAATCCCGCAGAATGGGCAGAAATGGAGCGGGAAAAGGAAGTCGAGAAAGCGCGAGAAATTGAAATTGACAGCGAAAAAATGCGGGCTACATTTGGCCTGAAAGCGCAAAGTATATGCGCTTTAGAATACCTCAAAAAAACCAAGAAAATCAACTCGGTCGCATTGGCCATCATTGCCTCAATGGGGCCTGAGGATGTGATTTGGTTAACCAATGAAATAAAAAAACTCCCCAAGTCCATTCAAACCCGCGTTATCAAAACTTACCTATCGAAAAAAGATGCAGGTTCAGAAGCGAAAGATTGGTTAAAGGAAACCGTTGACAAAATGAAGGCGCGTTTTGGCCTGATATTCCGGATCACACGCGCCTTGCCATTGCCATGGAATATACTGTCAAACAAAAAAAAGACGGTGGCACACGCCAAATACTTGGCCGGACAATCAACCTTGATCATCACCCAAATAATGGATTCATCCAACGAAATAGATAACAGACACACGGTGCTGACCACCGTGAATGAATTCACCACGTCAACAAATACCATCCATGAAAAAATACAAAATGCCCGGCTATCAAACAACTTTGAAGAAAGGGCGAGAGCGGTTTTTGAAAGTGTAGGAGAGAATGCCTTAAAATATCAAGTGAAGCCGCATAAGTGGGATGAGAGGGACAGAGTGCCCATTGGTGTGATTGAATCGGCCTTATTGAGAATTCAGTGTGACAAATGGTGGGCCGGAAAATTAAAGCGAATTCGCGTGCAATACTTGGAGCTGTTGGAGATCGCCACAGGACAGGTGGGCAACGGTGACGGAATATCGGCCTACGCCAGCAAAATGGCCCAAGCAGAATACAAAGAAACCCGGGATTCTGGGCGGGCGTGGTTGGAAATGATGGAGTTGGAGAATGACAGCGGCGATGTAATATCGCTAACAGACGCGGTAAAAGCCGGGGTATCAAACCCCGTGAATCGGCGTAATGAATGTATGTTGCGAATCAGAGGGATAGAAGAAATCGCCAATGGAATGGGGTTTGTGGGGGTCTTTTATACGTTGACCTGCCCGGCAAAGTATCACGCCAACGCGGCGATATGGAATGGCAGTAGCACCAAAAGTGCCCAAGCGTATCTGGTGAAAACATGGGCAAGAGTTCGGGCAGATTTGGCCCAGCGTGAGATCCCCTACTTTGGCTTACGCGTTGCCGAACCCCACGCGGATGGTTGCCCACATTGGCACATGTTGTTATTTGTGCCAACCCAACTTAAGCACAAAATAAACCACATTATCCGCCGTCACTTTTGCGCAGAAGAGCGCGAAGAACTGATTAAAAAATACAAAAATCGCCGTGCCATAAAAAAGAAATACAACAAGCGTAGAAGAGCGTGGGGTTACAACAAAAGCAAAGGGCTTCACGCGATTGAACCCAAACTTGATTATCGTGTATCAACGGCCAGATTTAAGGCCGACGACATAGACCCCAAAAAAGGCAGTGCGGTCTCGTATATTGCCAAGTACATATCAAAAAACCTGTCAGCCGAAAATCTAGACGGTGACGGCCTGAAAAACCATGTGGATGCAGAAACCGGCAAGCCGTTGTTAGAGCAAATTAACCCGGTGCTGGCGTGGGCCAGCGTGTGGGGCATACGGCAGTTTCAGTTTATAGGGAGTCCGTCTGTGACGGTATACCGTGAATTACGCCGGGTCCGTGAAGAAGTCGACAACCCAGAAATGGAAGCGATTCGAAAAGCGGCGGATGATGGTGACTGGCCGGAATTTGTCCGGCTCATGGGCGGCATGTGTATCGGCAGAAAAGCCAACTTTAAAACCCACTACGAAATCACCGAATGTGGTAATCAGTATGGTGAAGATGTAAAGCGGGTAAAGGGGGTTGCAGACGCCGAAGAAACGCAAACCTTGTTGTCTAGGGTGGTTGATTGGGTTCGCCAGTTAAAGGGAACAGCCGAGGAAAAGCTCCGGCTTACGGCTCGCGAACTTTGCGAAGCAAAGCTATCTTGGACTAGTGGAAATAACTGTAATTCCGTGGCCGCCAGCGCCACGGAATTGGCCGACAGAGCAAAGTTGTTTACCTTAGGATTTGATAAGCAAGAGATAAAATTGCTGTTTAATGGCTCCAGAGTGTCACTTGATGGCCAACAGTACCGGCTTGATGGGCGTACGCTACGCAGCTTCGACGCGGACCAACAAAGGCGGCAGTATCATAATCAGCGGATACAGTCAGAAGCCGAATTAATCAGCCAGCTTGAACACAGGGATAGAGTTGATGCCATGGCCCAGCGGATGGCAGACCGCGCGGGCGTAGACGATGTGACTGTTGAAATGCACGATGAGGCGTGGGAATTGCTTAAATATGAGGATTTGGAGCCGTCGAGGGCCGCATACAACACTGCGCGGGAGAAATTCAGCGAGTATCAGCCCCTTGATGCCCAGGCATCATTTATAGATGAGTGGTTTTCTGATGGTGATGGGTTGACCGCTTAAAATTGTCCATCAGAGCGATTTGTTCTGACAGAGGCAAATTATAAATCAGGTGGCTGGCCAATCCTGCTGTTGACAATCTTGGTGGGTTTAATAGATGTTTAAAAGAAGATATTTGAGCAAAGTGGGCCCCACAGTCGCTGCTCTTACATTTGCAATATTGCTGCGAGACATGATCAGTGATGGGCCGACTGGTTTTTATACTGGCAATATCAAAACAGGCGGGGCAAGACACTTTGCCGCGCACCAACGGTGGTCTGCCTAATTTTAACTGTGCGGGATTTTTCGTGTAATTAGAAAACGTCACCGCTTGAACAAACGTAGCACCACAGCCTTTTGTGTCAGTGCATGAACAATACAGGGCAATTTCTAGTCCGTGATCCTTTGCATATTCGCGCTGGCTTTCAACCGCCGGGGCTTGGCATTCTGGGCAAATTATTTTGGCCATGGGAAACTTTTTTTTAAACTGATGCGGAGATTTTAAGGGCGTTTGTTTAGTAGTCAATAGGCCCGCTCTAAACGGTTTAAAACGGGCCTTAACGGACGTAAATAAATCACCTAAGCCGTTTTGGCGGCCTCCAGTGCAAAGGCTGGTTCGATAAATTTAACATGCAACGCTTTGGGTAAATACTGATTGAGTTGCAACATTTTTTGTTGTAGAGGTACTGTTTCGTTTTCCCACCAAATTTTTTGTATTTTTTCGATGTCGCCAAATCCGGTGGTGTTTTGCGGCATTATCCCTGCTAGCGCGGGTTGCACACGATGACCGGCCAAAATAGCTTCCATGGAGATGGTTTTTATGTCCTTAAAATCATCCTTTTGCGGCGCGTCACCCACGGGTATGATTTTTATACAGTCTTTATCCCCATCGGGGACATGGACAAACATACTTGACCCATTGCCGACCCCTTTTGAGGCTTTGATTTGGGCTTTTAAATGCTTCTTATCTTCATCGTCAATATTGGGGTCGGTGGACAAAAATACGTAGCCCATGTGGGCACCGTTAATATAATATTTAATCCGAAAACTGGTCGCTTCTTTATTGAGAATAATGTCTCGAACACAGCCAATGTATCCCGGTTTTCCATAAATTCGTTGTTTAACGTCATCCTCTTTTATGTGAATCACTTCGCCCGGTTGAAAGATGATTTCTTTCCCTTTTTCGAGTTTAACGTAGGTGCCCGGTATCACTCCTACTCGCATCGAAATCGCGGGGAGTGATGCTAATCGCAATATATGACCAAAGGCGTTGTGAAATACTTGAAAAAAACAATCACCAAAGGTCACATAATCCAATGCCGACAGGCCCAATTCGTCGAGTGTTAGCACTTTGTTTGTGTCGTCATAATGTTTTTTGATTGCGTTCCGCTTAAAGCCTAGCGCCGATGAGTGATGCGCGTTGCAATCCGCGAGATTTGCCAGCCGATCCCGTGAGATTGGCGGGTTGTAGTATTTGTGTTCGTAACCGGTTTGGTAAACACTGAGATAATCCGTAATACCACCATCAACAATCTCTGTCTCGCCAAAAGTAAACATCTCTACGCTGCTTTCAATTTTGTCTGTAGCTTTTTCTGTCATAAAATCCCTTTAGCCGTACTCTGATTTGCGTTGTCTTTTGTGGTTTATTGGTTCGTTAATGAAGGTGTGCATAATGGACCAGCCGACATCCCCATGGCCGGTGCTGTCTGTGCGATTTGAGGCGTAGGTGATGGTGCCGCCTTTGGTCGATGTTTGTTTTACGGTTAAAAATGCGTTAGGGACATCGGTTAAGCTGGCATCATATTCGAACCTATTTTCTTCCATGATGTCTATGGCTTTTAGGACCATTGCCTTTTTGGTTTCAACGCCGTAACTGATGGGCGTGGCTTTGGGAAAAATATCTTTGACATAATCAAATACACCAGCGCCAATACCTGTCACATCCACGCCGATATAGTCCACTTTATAACGCCGGATTAGTTTTTCAATCTGTGCACAGTGGTGTTGAAAACGTTTACCTTTAATAATGATGCGTTCCAACAGCCTGAATTTTCCGCCTGTTTTCAGCGGTGGGGCCACGATGGATAAAACCGCGTTGTCGCGGGTTCGGCTGGGGTCATAACCAAGCCAGACCGGGCGATCACCATACGGTCGTTTACGTTCGGGTCTAACGTCCTGCCACTTTTCAGCCGAATCGACAGCACCGCGCAACAGGTCTTTAAGACGAAAAACACTTTGGTCATTGTCGACAAAGTGGCACATAAACAAGTTGTTAAATTCGCCCGTGCTGTTTTCGTCGACCAGTTCATCAATGTCAAATAAATTGCACCCTTGCCGCTGCGCATCTTTGACCGTAACGATGTGCCGCCAAATGCGGTCAAGGCTCCTAAAACCGTCTTTACACACCGCGTGGCTGCATTCAACCGCCACTTTGTCGGCTTCGTCCCGCCCAGCGTTGAACTTTTGGCCAGACCACAATTTAAAGGCGGGGTGGTTAATGGTGCTGGGGGTGCTGAACAGCGTTCGACGCCATTTTTTGTGTGACGACATCGCCGAGGCGTTTTTATAGCACTCGGCGAATCCGTAAACCCAAAATACCTCGTCAAAATAAAGATGGCCGTGATAACCCTGCGCTGTCGCCGCGTTGGTGGACAAAAAATGCAACTCCGCGCCGTTGCTCAATTTGATCGGATTCCCTTTTAATTCCACATCAAAATGTTTGCGGCCCATGGCGACGACATAGGTTCGAAATATCAGTGCCTGGGCGCGGCTGGCACTCATAAATATCTGGTTATCACCGCTGATGATTGCGTCTTCCAACGCTTCGTAGGCAAAATAATACGTTGCACCGATTTGGCGGCTTTTGAGGATAAACCGGATGCGCTCGGTGAGTTTGGCTTTGCGCCACACATGCTGATAACCAAAAAACAAAGCATCGGCAATTTTGTCGCAATCGTCTTGCGTGATGTCGTCGACATCATTGGCTTTCGTTTTACCCTTGCCTTGTTTTTCTTTTTTATCGCGCTTGGGGCTGGTGCCTTCAATAAAACCCTTTCTTTTCTCCATCAAGTTTTGGCATTCGAGCAGGGTTTTTAATTTTGTGCAGTCGGCGGGGGTTGGGTCGGGTTTGTCTAAAAGGGCGGTAACCTTGCGGGCCAAAGTGGCGGCTTGATTTTCGTGTCTTAAACCGGCGTCCCAGTCGTGTTTTTCTCTCCACTGGTATAAAACCCGCAGGTTGGCGAGATTCAACTCGGCAACAATGTCCTTCATATCCCAGTGTTGGAGATACAAACATTTTGCCTCGTTTTTTAATGCCTCTGTATACGCCATGTCCTTGGCAATCCCTGTCCGTTCAATTTTCATGATTGTATAGTGAAAAACACCCGGATTTATGCGGATAAAATCCGCCCGTGATCTGTATTGCGATTACAGAACACGTGCGGACTGAAACGGTTAGTTTTTCAATGAAAAACCGGATAAATTGCAGTTCTCAAACGGAGCAAAGTTAAGCGAAGGGATCGAATGTCAGTTTTAAGGAGCAGGTTACTTTGCATTGCCACGGCAGGCGCTACAGTTGACGGGCGGAAAATTAAACCAGAATGGCTGACACAAGCAGCCGCGAACTACAAACCGTTGGTTTATACCGCCCTCATCAACTGGGAGCACTATTCATGGGCTGGAAACTACGGAAAAGTACTCAGTTTAACCGCCAAAACAGTCGAAGATAAAGTCAAGTTGTTTGCGGTATTGGTGCCAAATCAGAATTTACTGGCAATGAACAAAGCCGGTGAAGCTCGGTTTACCTCTATCGAAATTGATGACAGCTTTGCGGATTCAGGCGAAGCCTACCTGACCGGATTGGCCGTGACGAATCGACCCGCCAGCTTAGGTACTACCGAGTTGGAATTTTCACAACGGGTAGGTGCTGGCGTGCTGGTCTCTGAACCAATGGCATTTAGCCTTGAATTGGAAGACAACGAAGAATTAACCAAGTTTTCACAATTCACACAGTGGCTGTCAGGCAGTAAAAAAGACGAACAAGCTCAGCAAGAAACGGAAGACTCAGACAAGGACGATGAAATGAAACCCGAACAGTTTACAGAAATGATGGCCGAAATTAAAAAAATGGGCGCAGTACAGACCAATGCGCCACCTGAAAAAGAAGAAAAACCAAAACCCGCTGGCGATGGCCCGGGTGAAAATAAACAGCTTACTGACGATTTTGCAGCGCTGAAAACCGAGTTTTCAGCACTCAACAAAAAAATTGACGATGCCTTGAACCAAGAGACAGGCTTTACCCAGACCGGTGCCGACACTGGTGAAACGAACATTGATGTAATTTAAAAGGATTTTTGAATGAAAACGGCACTAGGCGATATCAAATTTGCAGACTTGCAAAAAGCGTTTGCGACAAAATACGGCGTAACATCGGTAGCACAACAATTTAATGTTGCACCGTCAATCGCACAAGAGTTTTTTGAAAAGCTGCAAGAATCCAACGGGTTTTTAAAGCAAATAAACTACTTGCCGGTTGATGATTTAAAAGGCGATAAAGTTTATTTGGCTGTCGATGACCCGATATCAAGCAGAACCAACTTTACCGATAAAAATAATGAGCGAAAGCCGGTTAACCCCAGTTCACTGAGCAACAAGTTTTATGAATTGTACGAAGTGGATGCCGACGTTGAGTTGGAATGGGCGAAAATTGACGCATGGTCAAAATTCAAAGATTTCTTTACCAAATTTATGGCGCAAGTGAACAAGCGTCGAGCCAAAGACAAGATTATGTGCGGCTGGCACGGTACCAGTGTTGCCGACCAAACGGACCTCGCTGCAAACCCATTGCTAGAAGACCTGAACATCGGCTGGCTGGAGTTATTGCGTAGATTTGACAGTGGTTCGCAGGTTATCACCGAAATAGTTGCAGGGTCAGGCAAAGTAAAAATCGGTGGTGGCGAAGGTGCTGATTTTAAAAATCTGGATGAAACGGTTGCAGATGTTAAGCAAAACATCCCTGAAATTTACCGTGGCGATGGCGACCTCATTGTTATTCTGGGCAGTAACTTAATTGACAAATACGAACTGAAGTATTGGGCGACTCATGGCGATTTGGCATCCGAAAAGCTATTAGTCGATGCGAAGAAAATCATGGGCACCTTTGGTGGATTATCCGGAATGACCGTGCCCCATTTCCCAATAAACGGTATACTAGTCACCAGTTTGAACAACTTGTCTATCTATTATCAAGCATCCAGTGTACGCCGATCTATTAAAGACAAGGTCGAACGTAAATGCATACAAGACTTCATGAGCATCAACGAAGGTTATGTTGTCGAAAATGAACTAAAAGCCGTCTATGTCGAATCTGACAGCGTCGAGTTGGTGGATTAACATGTCTAAATCAAAATTGGCGCAACTGGCAAAGTTAAACGCTTTGTTAGATAAAAAAGACCAGAAACAAGAGGTCAAAGCCGTGGCGATAGCAACCGCTGAACGCGTGAATAAAAGCGGCAAGGCAAAAGCGGCCCAGAAAAAACGAATACTCAGAGAAGCCATCGCCGATGCCAGCACAAATACCGTCATCAAAGATGGCCAATTTGACATTGTCAAAGCCGCTTTGCAGCAGGACCTAGTCAAGCTGAAAACAATGGGTGATGTCAAAGACAAGTTGGCGTATAAGGCAAAAAGTATCCAGCCTTATATGGACTACTTGGCGACTTACCGCGATGAAAAATACGACTTTTCCAACATTGTCCTGTCATGGATGGTCATTTGGTTGTACGACCTAGAACGTGTTGACGAGGCTCAAGAATGGGCAGAACTGGCCGCCGTGCAAGGGCAAGAAACGCCTGGAAAAGTCACCTCAAATATGAAAGAAGTGATCTGTCGGGCACTGTCAAAGTTTGGCCGTGACTCGCTAGAAACCGACACCTTCGTTTATGACAAGTTGGCGTTTGCCGTCAATGGTTTGATTGGTCCTGACGCGTACTGGCAGGCGCAAGACGCGGTAAAAATGGAATTTTTGGTTATCGCAGGCAAGCACGCACAGGCCGAAAAACGCTATGAAGAAGCGAAATTATGCTACGCCGAAGCCGTTAGCATCAATGCCGATAAGGCCGGATGCAAAGGCCGATTGGCGACAGTGACCGAAATAATTGACAAAGCGAAAAAAGCCGCCGAGTAACGACTCCCACCCGGACACGCTGCCGGAGCGTTTATCGAATGCCATGATTGGACAATTCGACAAACGCACCCGGTTTGCGATGTCTTTACCAAAGGATTGAAATAGTGAGTTTTACAAGCGGGACGGGGACAGGGAAAAACACGGACTATCTGAATGCAACGTTGACAAATGAAACGTTTTATCCAGATATCTCGTTGGGCCAATTCCACGCCCGGTATAGGATACCGGCGGAATATGAAAAGGATGCAGTGACGGAACAGCTAACACTGGCCATGGTAGAGATTAATAAGCGCTTGCAGGATAGCAAGTCGTCATGGATTGACGAGGGGGCCACGGATTTGGCCACCGCCTCTATTGAAAAAATGAACAATAAATCAATTTTTGTGATGTGGTACGAAAAAGCGGTCTACTGCTTTGCCAAAGCAAAATTGTTAAAAGAATTCGAGACAGCGCAAACAAAAGAAACGGCGGAAAATGCCGCGAAAAGTAGCGAGAAAACCACGGCATACTATTTAAAAGAAACTGACGAAGCGGTCGCCGAATTAATCGGCAAAAAAATGTTTTTGGCCGAATTATTATGAATGTTTTCACAAGTTTGGAAAATCATTTAAGGGCCAGTAATCTTTTTGCAAGCGAGCAGTTTGATTGCTGGGTGCAGGGAGGCGAAATATCGGCAAGCAGTGAATTCACAGCTGATGGACTGACGCTGGGAGAGATGCACACCGATGGTTTTTATAGTATTGAGCGGTTTAACGGTGACGAAAAGGCATTGCTTGGACAAGTCATGTGCTGGCTCATCAACAATGACATCGAGGAAACACCGACTTTTGACGTTGACCCACTGGGTAACGGATTGATTGACATTATTATCGGATTACGACTATCTGAAAAAATAGACGCCGTTGAAGACGAAGACGGACCGCTGGAAGTCAAAGGCGTGCGCTATAAATTGGGTGAGCACACCGTTTGGTATGCTGAAAGTGTAAATGTTACAGGCGCGACTTAGCGGCGAAAGCGCCGTCACTGAGCAAATAAAAAGCTTAGCATTATCAAAAGCCAAAGAAAAACGGCTGAAGAAAAAATCGGCCGCGATTGTCATCAAGCAAAGCAAGGGCCGATTGCGCAGTCAAACCGACTTGCAAGGTAAGCCGTTTGCCAACCGGCAAAACCCCAAAAATAAAAAAATGTTGCGACGATTGGGTCGCGGGCTGAAAGCGAAACCCGACTCAACCGGCATCACCATCACATGGGCCAATGCATTAACCGCCAAAATAGCCAGACGTCAACAAGAAGGCATTGACGAGCGGTTCACCGCACAGCAGATGGCAAAAATACATGGTGATAACAATAACGACCCAGCGACAAGAAAACAGGCCAAAGCGCTGTTACAAGCGGGTTACAAGATAAAGAGAAACAAGGGTAATGACTGGAAATCGCCGACCATAAAATGGGTCGTCGCCAATGTAAAGAAAGGACAAGCCGGTGTCGTGCTCCGGAAATTACGCGGTAAAAAAAGTAAAAGTAGTTGGATAGCACCGGGTACGGCCCGTGCGTTTTTTGGCACAAATACACAAGATTTAAAAATACTACTGAAAATGATGGAAAAAGAACTAAACAATTAAAGGACTAAAAAATGGCTTACGGCGAAGCAGAAGTTACGGTAGACAACAAGGGTAACGGCACCATTGAAGGGGTTGAGGACACCTTGTTATTTATTGGTCAGGCACCGTCAAATCAAAACACAGTGTGTAAATTGGATTCAGGCACAGACCTTGACGACATGTTCGGTGAAGACAACTCGGTGTTAAAAACCAACGTAAAGGCCGCCATGCTCAACGCTGGCCCTAATTTTACAGCGTCTGCCATCCCGCTAGCCAACGGCGGCGATTGGCTGGCAGCGGCAGAGCTGGCGATGGATGAAGATGTCAGCCCGGAATTTATCGTTGTCACCAGTCCAGTGGGCACAAAAGTCGACATTGAAGCGGCTCATGCCATGGCCGTGAATATATTGAACCGCCACAAACGGCGCGTTGTGATTTGCATTGCCGCCCCTGGCATCGACAGCGGTTTAGAAACATGGGCCAGTTACTTTACCGCAATGAACACCCTCATTGACGGAGCCGCCGCGGCACGTGTGTTGGTTGTGCCGCAATTGCACGGCAACGAATTGGGCATATTAGCCGGTCGACTGGTCAGTGACAAAGCGACGATTGCAGACACCCCTATGCGCGTGGAGACTGGCCCCGCCGTGGGATTGGGTCCTGTGCCCGTGGACAGCACCGGGGCAAAATTAACCCTCGCCCAGATACATGCGCTGGGCGACATGCGATATACAACAATCGACAGGCACGAAGGCTATATTGGCACGTACTTTTCTGATGGAAACATGTTAGATGTGCCCGGTGGTGATTTTGCGGTGATTGAACACCTGCGTATTGTCGATAAAGCCGCCCGTCAAATTTTAATCTTGGCCACCAGTGACATTGGCAGCCGAAGGTTGAATTCGTCACCTGATGCCATGGCCAATGCCAAAACCAAGTACATGGCACCACTGCGAGAAATGGCAACCGGCACCTTGGAACATCCGGGTGATATCAAAAAAGTGACCGGTGACAATATAGAAATCATTTGGAAAAGTAAAACCGAGGTTCATATTTATTTTACCTTGACCCCGTTAAATTCAGCCAAAACGATTGGCGCACGAATCGCGCTTAATCTGCAATAAGGAAGCGGTAAATTGGAACATATATCAGGTAAATCACTGCGCGTAAAATTCGGTGTACATCAAGTTTTGTTTGACGAATTTGACTTAACGATTGACGACCAAACCGGGCCAGCATCGACAGGCGGCAGACCGGACGGTTTTGTCGATGGCGAAACTAGCGCTTCTGGTACCCTCACGTTAGCGCACAAATACTTCAAAGTGTTTTCTGATGCGGCTAAAGCGGCGGGCAGCTACAAAGCCATGCCGTTGTTTGACATCGTCACTTACGGTAAAACCACCGGCAGCGAACTTAAAATCGAAGCGTTTGGCTGTAAATTAAAAATCAGCGACTTACTGAAAATCGACCCAAACGGCAAAGACAAATCGTCGATTAAGTTAGATTATTTCGTGACCAGCCCTGATTTTGTCAATATCGACGGTGTGCCATATTTGTCACCTGACGAAACCATTTAATAGGGACGTTAAAAGGATGAAGGTCAACACACAACTTTTATTAGATGCGCTGAAACGAAAAAAACACACTGTTTTTGACCAAGGAGAATACAACCTAAACATTGTGGGTGTACGCGCTAAAAACCCGGCGTCAAACGCGTTTGATGATCTGATTTGTCTACTGTACAAGAAACGGGGTGAATGGGTTTTGCTGCCATTTGAGGCGACCACAGACCCCGGTACATTTTACCTTGAAAACCCGATAAATGTTAACGGTACTGCAATCGTTAAGCCGGGGCAATATCCCGGCCTGTGGACGATGGGCAAGCACCAAGGCAAATATCTGGCATTAGTGCAATCTGGGCCGGTGACAGTCCACAGAGACAATAACCGAGATAAAACCCAAAACACGGCTAAAACCGAATCGGGCATCTTTGGTATTAATTGCCACCGCGCCAGCCAAGACGGCACAAGCGTTCAGGTAGGTCGCTGGTCTGCCGGTTGCCAAGTTTTTGCCGACAGCGGTGAATACGCCATTTTCATGGCGATTTGTCAAAAAGCCCTGACATTATGGGGCAATTCTTTTTCTTACACCTTGCTCGAAGAAAAAGACCTGATACCGCCAGAAAAGAAAAAATAAAGGGGGTTTGAAATGGATTTCAAGGCGTTTATGGCCAGCGCGTTACCGTGGGCATTGAGCATGATTGTTATGTTCCAAGTTTATCTATTCACCCAAGGGCAGGCGAACAACCAACAATTAATGGCATTTAAGTTGGCGGTGTCAAAAGAATACGCCGCAAAAGCCGACATTAAGCAGGTCAATGAAAAATTAGACCAACTCATCAGTAAATTAATCAAAGAGTAAATCATGGAAGCACAAGAGTTAGATTTTTTGGTAGACGATAAAGACCTTGATTTTGATATGACGGGCATGGCGTATAGTCGTTATTTAGACAAAACGTCATTAGAAGATAAATTAACCGGCCCCGAATACTTGCTTCGAACCTGCATAACCAAAGAGACAGAAGACAATTTAGATTGTTTGCTGAAAGCACACCCGACAAATTTACAAACGATTTTTGAGTTGGTCATTGATGCATACACCAGCAAGCTGACAATCAAAGCCGACAAATCAGACCGTAAGCCCAAAAAAGACAAAGCGCAAGCGGTGGATTTATTGGTTGATACCAAACCCGTACATTTGGAACTGACAGGTAAAATGTACAATCGCTATGTTAACGATGCGAGCAATGAAGACAAAACAAGTCCACCGTGGAATTTGTTAGTCAACGCAGTCACACCAGAGACAAAAGAAACCTTGGTTGGTTTTCTCGATGCACACCCAACACATTTACACCAAATATTTGAAGCGGCGATAAAAGAGTACAAACCGGACATCGTCTCGACCGTAAAAAAGTCGAAGCGAAAGCCAAAGCATACAACGAAAACCGCTTAAATCAGCTCGAAGGCTATGTTGATAAATGGCTACCGGGGACCGTAGCCAGTATTGACACCATGGCCAAAGCGCTGTCAATCGAAGATGAATATTGGCAAAAATTCGAAAACGCCATCGCCAATGGCATAGCCAGAGCTTTTAACGGAAAATAGCGCGTGAGCACACGAACAACCCACTTAGACAAATTGATGTATCGCATCGGTATGACCGACAAAATGTCGGGCGGGTTAAACAAACTCATGCGTAACATCAATAAATTTGCTCAAAAAAGCAAAGCGGCATTTGTGACCGTGGCGTTTGGTTTGGCCGGATTGTTGACCTCAGTACAAGCACTGTCTGGCGGCATTGCCCCCGCAATGGAGGTGAATAAAGCGCTCGGTGAAATAGCGTCTTTACTCGATGTCGAACAGCGGCCAAAATTCCTCACCTCATTAACCGACATGGCGTTAAAAACATCGTCACAATACGGCACGTCTGCGACCGAAATTATTAGAGCCAGTTATGATATACAATCCGCGATATCAGGACTCAGCAGCAACGAGCTGTCAAGCTTCACCCGATCATCTGCAATACTCGCCATGGGCACCAAAGCCGACACCGCCACCATTACCGACTACATGGGCACCATGTACGGCATATTTAAGCGCAACGCCGCCCAAGTTGGCAAAACACAATGGGTCGAACAGTTAACCGGCAAAACAGCGTGGGCGGTGCAAAAATTTAAACCCACGGGTCAGCGTATGTCTGATGCCTTTGTCACGTTAGGCGCAGACGCCACGGCGTTTAAAATCCCACTGGCCGAACAAATGGCCACGATGGGCATGTTGCAGGCGCAAATGTCAGGCAGTGAGGCGGGCACAAAATACAAAGCGTTTTTGGCGGGCGTGGGCAAAGCACAAGCAAAATTAAATTTGACCTTTGTTGATTCGGCGGGGCAAATGTTACCCATCCCCAACATACTGGCCCGCATCACCCAGAAGTTTGGCGATATTTCAAAAGTCGCCGATTCTGATTTGCTGATGAAAGCATTTGGCAGTAAAGAAGCGGTATCAGTTGTAAAGTTGTTGGGGCAGGACCTCAACGAGCTAAAAAGTAACATTAACGGGCTGGGTGATGTCACCGGCATGAAAAAAGCGGTGGGTATGGCCAAAACCATCAGTGATCCGTGGAACCGAGCCGGAGCCAGTATCAAAGCCGTCAATATCACCATGGGTCGGGCATTCTTGCCCATCGTCGAACCCTGGGTAAACGCCTTGGCCGAAGGGGCGCAAAAAATTACCCGTTGGGCGTCGATGTTTCCCAATCTGACCAAAGCCGTGGCCATTTTTGCCGCCGTGCTGTTGAGTACCGTGGCCGTAGTCAGCGCATTAACGATTGCCGCCGGTTTGGCTAAGTTTATGATGATTGGTTTTAGCGTTGTGATGGCAACAGGTACCGGCATTGTCACGGGCTATACATGGGCATTAGCCGCGATGAAAGCCGCGTTAATATGGACGCGCGGGGCGATGATGGCTGTAATAGTCACGGCGGCCTTGGCATCCGGACCATTTGCGGCCATCACCGCCGTCACATCATTGTTCACCGGGTCAATTTGGGCCATGACAACCGCCCTATTGGCTAACCCGCTGTTTTGGATACCGGCGGTGATCATCGGCGTTGG